>RFPF01000117.1 GCA_009926295.1 Planctomycetia bacterium | reverse complement strand
GGAGATGAGCACCGCCGAGATCGGCCTCTCCGTGCGGACGACGAACTGCCTCGAGGAGAAGGGCATCTTCACCGTGCACGACCTGCTCAACTGCACCCGGGCCGACCTCCTGTCCATCTCCAATTTCGGCGAGAAGACCCTCGAGGAGGTCTACCGGTCGCTGGAGAGGATAGGCTTCTTCCGTGCGTCGCGGCCGGCCGGAGAATCGGCGCCGGAATCGGCTGAAAATCGCCAGGAATCGCTGGCGTGAACGCCCCGACGGGCGAGCCCGCCGCGACGCGGCCATAATGCGGAGGAACACGAGGGCCGTCGGCCCGCGGATCGGGCGGTTGCCCGCCGGCTGCAAGGAGTGAACTCCGTGAGGTTGCCGCGGTTCTTCGGCAAGAAACGCGGGCACCGCCGCACCGGATCCCAGGCGTGGGGATCGTTCGGAGAGGCGGTGTTTTACGCCGCGCTTGTGCTGGCCGGCCTCTCCTTCGTCGGCCTGCTCGTCACCGGAGTCGTCAGCTTCGACGCGGATGCCGCAGGCCTGCCGCGGTCGCGCTGGTGGCTGTGGCTCTTCATGCTGCTCATTCCCGGCGCGCTGCTCGCCTTCGGCGCTTCCGGGCTGACCCGTACCGTGCGCGGCTGGGGAAAGTCCGAGGAGCGACGGGCCGCCAAGGAGGGGATCGCGGAACTGCTCGACACCATGGGCGATCCCGACAAGGCGGCCCACGGCCACCCCGGCGTCCCAACGTGCGAGGATCTTGTCAACTCGCCCGGCACGATCCTCCGCTACCGTCTCCCGATCGAGAGCCCCGAAAGCTGGACTCTCGTGGGGCTGGGACTGTTCGCAGCCCTCTGGAACGCGGTTCTCGCGGTACTCGCCGTCAATGCGGGCATCGACCTCCTGAGCGGTCGCGTCGAGTGGGTGCTGCTGGCCGTAATCGTGCCCTTCCTCGCCATCGGCGTCGCTGGAATCGTGCTGTTCGTGAGGCGGCTCGTTCTCACGACCGCTGTCGGCACCACCCAGGTGGAGATTTCCGAGCATCCGCTCGTGCCGGGGCGGAGTTACGACGTGCTGCTCGCCCAGGGCGGGTCGGGCGCGTTCCCGAGGCTCGCCCTCGACCTCGAGGTGGAGGAGTTGGCGTCCTTCCGCCAGGGCACCGACACCCGCACCGAACGGGCGATCGTCTGGCGGGAAACCGTCAAGGAATGGGCCGACCTGCAGATCGCCCCGGGCATCCGCTTCGAGGCTCACGTGACGGTCACGATCCCGATGGGGGCGATGCACTCCTTCGCGTCACAGCACAACTCCGTGCGCTGGCGGATCGTGGTTCACGGGCGGCCGGAGCGGTGGCCCGCCTTCGCGAGGTACTTTCCGCTGGTGGTGTTCCCCCGGCCGACGGAGGTGCACGGATGACGGAGCCCGAGGCGAGCAACGGCGTTGCGAAGCCGCCCACGCCCAGGGTCGCCATGCACTTCGACCGCGCGGACCGCGTCTACGCTCCCGGTCAGGAGCTGGCCGTGCGCTACGAGATCGACGGACTCGCGGGGGTGGTCGTGGCCGCCGTGGAGAGGTCGGTGGTGTGGTACACGGAGGGGAAGGGGGAGGAGGATTTGGGCGTCCACCACTTCGACCGAGTCGACGCTGTCTCGGCGCTTGCCGCGGCGGTGCCGAGCGGCGAGATCGTGGTGCGGCTACCCGCCAGCCCGCTCTCGTACGAGGGCGTGATCGTGAAGGTCCGCTGGTGCGTGCGCGTGCGGCTGTTCTTCGGAGGCAGGCGGGATTTCGTCTCCGAGCACGTCTTCGAGGTGGGTGACGTGCCGCCGGCCCGCGGCGTCGTGGAGCGGCTGGCATGATCGCGGCGGGCGTCGTCGGTGCGACGGCGGGAAATCCGTTCTCCACCCGGCATGTGCGTCCGGGATGCCTGCCGCCGCTCGATGCGGCGGGCCGGCCGATCGCCGTCGGCGACCTGTGCATGCGGCTCGCGCAGCTCGGAGGGTCGGCGGCGCTTGTGGGTCCTCACGGCAGCGGCAAGACGACGCTCCTCTGGAAGATCTGCGCCGCCCTCGAGGCAGACGGAGTTCGCGTCTCCCGGGTGCGGATTCGCGACCTGGGCGACATCCTGACGCTGGCTGCCGTGATCTGGCGACGCGCAGGCGGCGGCACCGTGTGCGTCGACAGCTGGGAACGGGTCGGCAGGCCCTTGGGATGGTTCCTCCGCGCGGCCGCGAGGATCGTCGGAACGCGGCTGGTGATCACCGCCCACCGGGCCGGCTCGCTGCCCACGCTCTGGGAGTGCTCGACGTCGACACCGCTCCTCGAGGCGATCGTCGCGAGGCTGCCGGGTACCGATGCGGGCCCGACGAAGGTTCGACCGGACGACGTCGTCGCGGCCTTCCGGCGATCGGGGGGAAACATCCGCGAGGCTCTGTACGTTCTCTATGACGTGGTCGAGGAGCGGCTCCGTCGGACTGGGGCACGATCGACGACGGACGTCTGACGGTGCGGTCGTAGGGGTGGTGGCGTCAGTATCGATCGTGCCGCTGCCACCGCGGAAATTCATGAACCGCGCACAGGTTTTTTTCAAGCCTGAGCCCGCAAGTGGAACCTAGGCTTGGGAGTCGGTCAGGAAGGCGGCTCGTGCCCGGATTCACCGGGCCAGTCGTGCCACCGCCCAGTCCAGGAGTGTCCAGATGAATTCGCGACGTTGGATGTCCGTGCTTCTGCTCGCCGGAGCGGCCGCATCCTTCCGGCCTGTGTCGGCCGAGGCACAGTGCTGTCTCGACGGCCTGTTCGCCGGCTGCGCATCGTGCTTCCGCAAGGCGCCGCCCGCATACGCAGTGGCTCCTGTCGTGGCACCTGTCGCTGCGCCGATCCCCGCGCCTCCGCCGCCCGTCGTCGTGCCGGTGCAACAGGTGAGCTACGTTCCGGAAACGACCTATCGCACGCAGTATCAGTGCGTGCCCGTGACATCCTACAAGCCGTCGTGCGAGATCGACCCATGCACGGGATGCACCCGCGAGTGCATGGCTCAGGTGACCAACTACGTACAGCAGGCCGTGAACGTGCCCGTGACGCATCCCGCCGCCTACGGCGCTCCGGCGGCGTATGGCGCTCCGGCCGCCTACCCGGCCGCGCCGGCGGGCGTCGTGCCGGGCCCGACCGCGGCGCCGGCCGGTGTCGCCAGCCCCTTCGCGGCACCGATCACGACCACGCCGCAGGCGTGGGGATCGGCCGGTTCGGACATCCCGCAGCAGGTGATCCAGGGCCAGACGAGCATCGCTGCCCCGACGTTGCCGCAGGGCTTCGTCCCCCAGGCAGCACCGCAGCAGGTCATGCCGCAGCCCACCTTCCAGTCGCAGCAGATCGTGCCGCAAAGCGGCATGTACGCACCGGCTCCCGCCACGGCCCCGCTGCAGCCGACGGCACCGCCGACGCTCCAGCCCACCCCGGCGCTCAAGCCCATCCCGGAGATGCCCCGGTCGGCGACCGGCCCGGGGAACGGCGCGCCGGCCGCGACCGTGGCCCCGCAGACGCATGCGGTGCCCCCCGCGTCGACCCGTTCGGCCGCTCCCGCGATTTCCGTGCAGCCTTCGATCCAGCCTCCCAGCCTCGTGCCGGGCACCGGCACGTCCGCCGCTCCGCCGAGCGGGCCCGTGGGGATGCCCGTCGTCCCCGGTGAGGGGCCCGGTGCCGCCACCGGCGCTTTCCCGCGGTTGCTCGAACCGACCAGCCACACGACCTCGTGGAAGCCCGCCCCCATCCGGCCGACGGCCTATCCGACCGCCGTACTGCCGGGCCGGCTGCAGTAGTCCGGGCCGGAGCGGATCCGGTTCACCCGGCCGGGCTCAGGACGTACGATGTCGCGCGTGACCAACGCCGACATCGCCACCGTGTTCGAGCACGTCGCGGACCTGCTCGAATACGAGGGTGACAACGTGTTCCGCGTGCGGGCCTACCGGTCCGCGGCCCGCACGATCGGTGGCCTCGTGGAGTCGCTCGCGAGCGTGCGGGCGGATCCCGCGAGGTCGCTCACGGACCTCGAGGGTATCGGCGCCGACCTCGCCGGCAAGATCGGTGAGCTGCTCGACAGCGGCCGGCTCGGCCTGCTCGCCGAACTCGAAAAGCGGGTGCCACCCGTCGCCTTCGAGCTGATGCGCGTGCCCGGCCTGGGACCGAAGAAAGCCAAGGCACTCGTCGCGGAACTGGGGCTCACGTCACTCGACGGGCTGGAGCAGGCGTGCCGTGAGGGACGAGTGGCGACGCTCAAGGGCTTCGGGGCCAAGACGCAGGCCGCGATCCTCGGAAACATCGGCTTCGCGAAGGACCCGGCGCACAACCGGCTGCTCTGGAACGATGCCGACGCGATCATGCGAGGCCTGCTCGACTGGATGAGGAAGTGTCCGGAGGTGCGGCGAGTCGAGGGGGCGGGCAGCTGGCGACGCGGCCGGGAAACCATCGGCGATCTCGACCTCGTGGTCGAGTCGGCCGAGGCTGACGCCGTGATGGACCATCTCGGCTCGTGGCCCGAGACCTCCGCGGTGCTGTTGCGGGGCGACACCAAGACGAGCGTGCGCGGCCCGCACGACGTCCAGATCGACCTGCGGGTCGTCGAGGGGGGCTCTTTCGGGGCGGCGCTGCAGTATTTCACCGGATCGAAGGAGCACAACGTCAAACTGCGTTCGCGGGCACGCGAGCAGGGCCTTTCGATCAACGAGTATGGCGTATTCCCACTCGCATCCACGGCGGGAGTCGGAGACCTGCCGCGAGGTCGCAGCCGGGGTGGCGCCGACGAGAAGGAGGTCTACGGGGCGGTCGGCCTGCCCTGGATCCCTCCTGAACTTCGCGAGGGAGCCGACGAGATCGATCTGGCGGAGCATTCCGCCCTGCCCGAACTCGTGGAGATCGGGGATGTGCGCGGGGACCTCCATATGCACACCACGGCCACCGACGGCGAGGACTCGCTCGCCGACATGGTGCGGGCCGCGATCGCCCGCGGGCTCTCCTACGTGGCGATCACCGACCACGGCCAACGGGTGACGATGGCACGGGGCCTCGACCGCAAACGGCTTCTCCGGCAGTGGGCGGAGATCGACAGGTTGAACGAGTCCCTCGCGGCCGACGGGCCGCCACCGATCGTGGTCCTCAAGGGGATCGAGGTCGACATGCTCGAAAAGGGCGGCCTCGACCTTCCCGACGACGTGCTCGTGCAGGCCGACTGGGTGGTGGCGAGCCTGCACTACGGACAGAACCAGCCCCGCGACCGGATCACCGCGCGGATCGTCGAGGCGATCGAGAATCCGCTCGTGTCGGTGATCGGGCATCCCACGGGCCGGCTCATCAACCGTCGGCCCGCCTACGACGTCGACATCGAGGCCGTCATCGAGGCCGCGGCCCGCACCGGCACGTTCCTCGAGATCAACGCAAATCCGTGGCGGCTCGATCTCGACGACCGCCATGCCGCCGCGGCGAAACGATCGGGTGTGAAACTCGTGATCTCGACCGACGCCCACTCGACTCGTGGGCTCGACGTGATGCGTTGCGGCGTGCTGCAAGCCCGCCGCGCCGGCCTCGAGGCGAAGGACGTCGCCAACACCCGCACGCTCCCGCAGTTGAAGAAGCTGCTGAAGAAGTAGGGCGGGCGGCGGAATCCCCACGGGAAAGACGTAGCCCGGTTTACCAGGGCACGCATTCAGAAAGAAACGGTCTGAAGCCCGTCCTACGGGCTCTGCACGCAGCGGAAGCCGATGTGGTTGGTGGCGCTCGAGATCTCTCCCTTGCCGCGGGTGCCAACGATGTAGCGGGCGCAGTAGGCCTCCGAGCAGAGATAGCTGCCGCCGCGTTGCACCCGCTTCTCCTGGCCGGGCTCGAGCGGGTCAAAACTCGAGTCGGGACCTCGTGGACTGACGTCGACGCCGCCGGCGGCCGCGGCCTTCGCGTAGGTGTCGGGGCGATACCAGTCGGAGCACCATTCCCAGACGTTGCCCGACATGTCGTGGAGTCCGTACGCGTTGGGCGGGTAGCTGGCGACGGGCGCGAGGCCCGCGTGGCCGTCCGCGGACGAGTTGTGATCGGGGAAATGGCCCTGCCACGTGTTGGCCATCCAGCGGCCTCCGGGCCGGAATTCGTCGCCCCACGGGAATGCAGCGCCGGCAAGGCCGCCGCGGGCCGCGATCTCCCACTCGGCCTCGGTGGGCAGCCGCTTGCCGGCCCATCGGGCGTAGGCCTCCGCGTCTTCGAAGGCCACGTGGACGACGGGTTCGCGGTCGCGTCCCTCGAGCGTGCTGCCGGGACCGAGCGGGTGCCGCCAGTCTGCGCCCTCCACGTATGCCCACCAGCGGAGATGGTCTTCGAGCGGCACCGGCTCCGCCGGGGGCGTGAACACCACCGAACCGGCGACGAGTTTCTCGGGTGGCACGCCTGGGAAGTCCTCGGCCCGCGGGGTGCGTTCGGCGACGGTGACATATCCGGTGGCGGCGACGAAGGCCGCGAATTGTCCGTTGGTGACCTCGGTCGCATCCGCCCAGAAACCGGGCACGCGCACGCGATGGATCGGGCGGGCGTCGACCATTGGGTCGGGGCCTCCGTGCGGCCGCGAACGTGGGTCGGTGCAGCCCATCGAAAACTCTCCGCCGGGAATCCACAGCATGCCTTCCGGGGCCGGTCCGGGAGGCGCCCCTTCGCCGGCGACCGTGGCCGCGAAGGGGCCGCCGCGGCGTTCCCCTGCCGTCGTGGGCTGCTTCACGGCGAGCAGGCACGACCACCATACGAGAACCGCCGCCCCCACTCCCAGCCCGACCTGGAGGACGATCGCGGGGACGTACCTCCTGCCGGCGTGCGACGAAGGACGATCGGTGCGCATGGCCGCCTACGCCGATTCCTTGCGGAGCGTCTGCTGGAAGCGTCGGCGCAGCGCCCGGCGGCGCGATGCGTCCCACCAGTGCACGAACGCCTTGCGCGCCTCGTCCGCGCGGGCCTCCTCCTCGAGCCGGAGCCGCTGGAGGATTTCCCTGTTCGAGGCGGAGGCACGCTCGTGGGCCAGCCGGCGAAACCGGTCTGCGGCGGTGGCGTGGTCGGTGAATTCGCCGAGCGTCTTCTGAAGTTGCTCGAGCGCGTCATAGCAGCGATTCCTGACCCGCGTCGGGAACACCGCCGCGAAAATCTCCATGGCGTATCGAAGCCTCTTGCCTTCGATCCGCAGGGCGTGGATGTCTTCCGTATCGCGGAGCTTGGCTTTGGCCACGGAAAAGAACCGCTGCATCAGTGGCCGGAAGCGGCGGCGTGCGTACTCGCGAAACGTCGGTTGCCGCCGGCCCGACGACACGCCGGCCAGGAGCCGCTCGACCCGTCCGAGCCAGTCGGCGTCGAGCAGCCGCTCGTGCTGGGCGCGGATCGGTTTCCGAGATTCCTCTCGCTGCTTGGAGAGCATCGCCACGAGTCGCCGGCGGCCGCGGCCGCCGGACGGAGCGTCCGTCGCCCCGGCCAGCCGGTCGGTGAGCACGTCGAGGTCGCGGGCCTCGCCGGCGGAACGGCGGATCTTGCGGAGTCTCTTGGTGAACCACTCCGCCTGCCTGGCGGGAAGCAGTTCCCCGAACGCCTCGATGGCCGCGAGGGCCCGCCTGGTCGCAACGCGAAGGCGGTGCACGCTGTCGGCGTCACGGGGATGGTCAGCCCCGGCCGCGGGAAACTCGCGCCACACCGCGTCGAGTCGCTTGCGAAGCGTGCGGACGGCGACCCGGACGGCGGGTCGCTGTCCGTCTTCCACCACGATCCACGCGCTAGAAAGCTTCATCGAAGAAAGGCCCTGACCCCGCGGTCGGCTCACCCCGAACTACTCTAGCGGTGGTGGTCGCGGTGGTTCCAGCGGGAGCGTGAATTCGCCGGGCGAGGCGGCCTAGCGAGCCCCGAGAAGATCGGAAACCGCGGGCCGGGCCGCGTCCACGTCGGGCTTGGTCACGGTCACGGCCGAGGCGAACACAGTGCCCGCACCGACACACCCCTCGCCACGCCAAACCCGCCCCTTCACGACCACGGCATCGCCCGGCGCCACGAGGTCGAGCTGGGAAGCCTCGACGTTCACGGCCGACGAGGGCGACATCGGAAGGGAAAGCCGGCGGATGCGGCCGGCATCGACGTGAACGAGGAGCACACCGCCGCGCACGGCCGTGAGCGTGCCGACCACGGTCTCGTCGCGATCGGCTTCGATCGGCGCAGGCTTGAAATTCGGGGGCGGAGTGATCACGTCGATCGCGCGGAGTGGTTCGGAGGCGACGCCCTTGCGATCGACCCGCGTATGCAGGCGGACGGTGAGGCCGGGCCTCAGCGCCGCCGCGGGCATCTTGCCACCGATCGCGAGTTTCGAGACCCCGGCGGGATGGAGGGTGGCCACGAGCGCAGGCTGCTCCGGCGCCGCTCCGTCACCAGTCGTGAAGGCGATCATGCCACCGCGGATCGTGCCGCTCGCACCCAGCGCCACACCGCGGAATTCCTCCTCGGGCAGGCCGTCGACCGCAACCTTGTTCATCTCCACCGGCACGGTGATCGCCATGTT
>RFPF01000116.1 GCA_009926295.1 Planctomycetia bacterium | reverse complement strand
CGCGCTAGCGGCACGGCTGGATAGCTATGAACGGAACGGATAAACGCTGAAAGCATATAAGCGTGAAGCCCGCCCCAAGATCAGGTTTCGTAGGGCTTTATGCCCGAAAGTCCCCTGGAAGACGACCAGGTCGATAGGCCGGACGTGTACGTGCAGCAATGCACTCAGCTAACCGGTACTAACGGACGAACGCTTGACCACTCGTATCGAGTGCTTGCAATCCGAGTCACCCGCCTCCGCGGGTGAGGCGGTTGCGATCCCGAAAGGGATCCGAGGAGCATGCCGACTACCACGACATCCGTTGCCGCGAAGGCGGCAACAAACGCATATCTGGAAGGTCACACCCGTTCCCATCCCGAACACGGTAGTTAAGCTTCCAGAGCCGATGGTAGTGCCACAAGCGCGAGAGTAGGTATCGCCGGATTTTTACAACGCAGGCCCGCACGGCCAACAGCCGTGCGGGCCTGTCTGTTTTTCTGCCATGGGGCAAGCATCCCGCCTGCCATCCACTCGCCCAACCCGCTCGGGGCTGCCCAGTTCCGTCTCGCCGGACGTTCGCTGCGCCCATCCTGGGCTTTCGCTCACTCGGATGTGCCTACGCTGCGCCATCCATGGCTTCGCTTGTCACACACGCCGTCTCAACAGTGGGGGCAGCCCCTCGCCTCCCCGACTCGCAGGCGCACGGAACCGCCGGCTCCGAATGAGGGCCGTTCACAACTGCTTTGCCCGGTGCTCTACCCCACCTGAGCCAGCATCTCGTGGAGCAGTTCGAGCGGGAGGCCGACCACGTTCGAGGGGCTGCCGGCCACGAGGCGGAGCGGCAGCCGCTCGTCTTGAAAGCCGCAGGCGCCGGCCTTGCCCTGCCACATGCCGCTGGCGAGATACCACTCGAGAAACTCCTCCGACAGCGGCCCCATCTCGAGGAGGCTTTCCGCCACGCCTCGTCGGGGCTCGCCGTGCGGCCGGCCCCAGACGCATACGCCGGTGAGCACGCGGTGACGACGGCCGGACAGCGTCTCGAGCATGCTGCGAGCCTCGGCTGCGTCGGCGGGTTTCCCCAGCACCGCACCGTGCACCTCACCGAGCGTGTCGCAGGCCACGATCGTTCCTGTGGGAACGATCGGCGCCACCGCCTCGGCCTTCGCCCGGGCCAGCCGCTGCACATAGGCCTCGAGCGTCTCGCCGGGGGCCTGATCGGGCTGGCCCGCCTCCACGGTCTCGTCCGGGGGCACGACGGTCACATCCCATCCCGCCGCCACGGCGAGGTCGAGCCGCCGCGGGGAGCGGCTTGCAAGGACGATCGAAGGACGCCAACCTGAACTCATGAAGGACACGGGCCCCACGCTGCTGCCGATCCACGAAGACGACGCGGTGATCGTACTGGCCAAACCGGCCGGGATGCCATCGGCGAACGCCCCGCGGGGCGTCCCGAGCGCGTTTTCGCTCGTCCGGTCGAGTCGGCCACGCGACGCCTTCCTCGGCGTGGTGAGCCGCCTCGACGCCCCCGTGTCGGGTGTCATCGTGTTCGCGAAGTCACCGGCGGCCGCGGCCTCCCTGGCCGCGCAGTTCCGGGAACGTGCCGTGCACAAGGAATACCTCGCCGTGGTCGAGGGCAGGTTCCCGGCGCCGCTCGGACAATGGGTCGATTGGCACGACCTCGTGGAACGCCATCCGGAGGACGAGTCGCCGCGAGCCGAACCCTCCGCGCCACGGGCCGCCCACGTCCGGGCCCGCGTCACGCGACGGCTCGGGGAGGTTTCCCTCGTCGAGCTCGTTCCATCGACCGGCCGCCGCCACCAGCTCCGGCAGCAGCTCTCCCGACGCGGCTGTCCGATCGTGGGCGATCGCCGCTACGGCGCGAGGCTGCCGTTCCCAGCCGGCATCGCCCTCCACGCCCACCGGCTCGCCCTGCGCCACCCCACCTCCGATGCGGAGTGCCGTTTCGAAACGCCCGTGCCGCTCGCCTGGCGACTGCGGTTTCCCGGCTTGTCGTCGCACGTGGGAGGTAAACTTCGTCGGCCGGGCCGACCCGGCTCGGGCGATGTCCGGAAGTCATGACACCATGCCGAACGATCCATCCAACCCGGAATATTCCCGCGGGCAAGGCGAACCGCGTCGGCGCCGCCCGTTCCGCGAGACCGCTCTCGGCAGCGGCCTCGTGACGCCCGCGGATCTCGAGGCCGCCGAGGACGCTCTGCATGCCCGCTCCGGATCCGGACCGCCGGCCGGGGAGTCGCACGAGAGGGCGCTCGCAGACCTGCTGGTCGCCAGAGGGCTGCTCACGCCGTTCCAGGCGGAGCAGATGCTCGTGGGACGCCGCAAGCTCACCCTCGGTCAATACAAGATCCTCGACGCCATCGGCCAGGGGGGCATGGGGCGGGTGTTCCGGGCGGAGCACGTGATGATGGGCCGGGAGGTGGCCATCAAGGTGCTGCCGCGCGACAAATCGACGCCCGAAACCGAGGCCGCATTCCGCCGCGAGATTCGCATGCTCGGCCGGCTCGACCACGACAACCTCGTGAGGGCGCTCGATGCCGGGCACGACGGGAAGGTCTACTACCTCGTCACCGAGCTCATCGACGGGCTCGATCTGCGCAAGCAGGTGCGTCGGTTCGGCGTTCTCGACGAGGCTGCGGCCGCCTCCGTGGCGACGCAGGCCGCCCGAGGACTCGCCTACGCCCACGACAAAGGACTCGTGCACCGCGACGTGAAGCCCGGCAACCTGCTGGTCACCCCCGAGGGCCGCGTGAAGGTTCTCGACCTCGGGCTCGCTGGCAGCGTCATGGAGGACGAGTCGACCCGGCTCGGACGCGTGGTCGGCACGATGGACTACATGGCTCCCGAGCAGATCCGCGCCCCGGACGCCGCGGGGCCCGCCGCCGACATCTACGGCCTCGGATGCACGCTCTACTTCGCCCTCGTGGGCGACGTGCCTTTCCCCGGAGGAACCCGCGAGGAGAAGGCCCGCCGACACCTCACGGAAACCCCGCCCCCGATCCGTCGCTTCGCCCCGCAGGCGAGCGCTGCCTTCTGCGCCATCGTCGAGGCGATGATGCGCAAGAACCCGGCGGATCGCCCCCCGTCGGCTGCGGCGGTCATCGCCCGCCTCGCACGCTGGGCGCCACCTGAGCCGATCGCGATGTCGCGCCGGCCGGTGGTGGCTCGGGCCGACGGGGCCGCGACGCGGCCGGAAACGGTGCTCGCGGGAACGCCTCTCGTCGACGAGACGTCGCGAACTTCGGGAGCATCTCACGACACGGGGATCGACGCCCACGGCGTCGGTCTCGTCCTCGACGACGCCGATCGATCGGCGGGCGGAAGCGAGGGCGGCGGCTTTCTCGGGCGGCTCCTCGCCGGCCTCCGCCGGACGATGCTGCCGTAGCCGACTCCGCGGGGCCGTGCCGCCGCGGCTCGTTGACATGCCGACAGCCGGCCTCTACCAATGAGGCACGCTACGTCGATCGACGCGTGCGTCGGTCGAGGCGGACGGGTAGCTCAGTTGGTAGAGCAACGGACTGAAAATCCGTGTGTCGCCGGTTCGATTCCGGCCCCGTCCACTGAACTTCGCGTCGAGAGCCGATGGAACGACCGTCGACGACTGATGAGGGCCCGATGCGACGCCTCCTCGCGACCGCGTTGGTGGTCACAGGAATCCCATGGACCGGGGCCCTGGACGCCGCCGAACCCGTCACACGACGGGACGTCTTCTACACTGCCACGAACGACAAACTGCAGTCGCTCGACGTGTACGCTCCGGCCACGGGCGCGAACCGGCCCGTGATCGTGTGGATCCACGGAGGCGGATGGAAGGAAGGGGACAAGGCTGGAAGCGGAACGCAAAAGAAGCCGCAGTTGTTCACCGACAGGGGGTTTGTGTTCGTCTCGATCAACTATCGCCTGCTGCCGTCCGTCGCGCTCGAAGACATGATGGGGGACGTGGCGAAGTCGATCCGCTGGGTGCGAGATCACGCGCGGGAGCATCGCGGAGATCCCGATACGATCATCGTCATGGGGCACTCGGCTGGAGCGCATCTGGCCGCGTTGGTGTGCACGGATGACCGGTATCTGAAGGCGGAGGGGGTTTCCCTCGAATCGGTGAAGGGCTGCGTGCCGATCGACGTTTCGGCGTACGACGTGCCGAAGCGAATCAGGGACTTGGACGACGGGATTTCGGCGAACTTCCGGAAAGTGTTTGGTGATGACGATCAGCGACAACGGTATTTTTCCCCCGTCACGTACGTGCGCAGCGGCGCGGGAATCCCGCCCTTTCTCATCCTGCACGTGGCGTCTCGGGCCGACACGAAGGCCCAGGCTCAGTGGCTGGCCGACGCGCTCGGCAAGGCCGGCATTCCTGGGAGAGTGATCGCCGCCGAGGGCAAGACCCACGGCACGATCGGCAGCGATCTCGGCAAGGACGGCGACGCGCCCACGCAGGAACTGTGGGCGTTCCTCGACGAAGTCTGCCGTCGTTGAAGCGGAGCCCTTTCCGCCGGCCTGGCTCCGGAGCGGTGGGAGGCAAAAGAAAACGGGCGGCGCCCGCGGAGGACGCCGCCCGTTTCGCGTTTCATGGCGATCGTCGGCTCAGCCCTGAACCATCGCCTTGAGGTTCTTGAGGGCGCGAACGCGGACCTTCACGCTCGCCGGCTTGGCGGGGCGGTCCTGCAGTTCGCCCGTGAAGGGGTTCTTGACGCCCTTCTGGGCCGGGCGGGCCGGAACCTTGCGGCGCTCGACCTTCACGAGCCCCGGGATCGAAAAAACGCCGATGCCGGACGACTTGAGAGCCTTGTGAATCTCGGTGGTGAGGGCCTCCATCACCGCGACGACGTCCTTCTTTTGCAGGCCGGTCGTCTCGGAGATGCTTCTCATGATCTCGGTCTTCGTCATGGGCTTGCTTCCCGACTTCTTCGCCATCGCCAATACCTCCGGAAAAATTGTGTGCGGCAGAACCCCCACCGCGAAACGGAGCCCGGCATGATCTGCCGAAAGCGTCGGCGATTAGAGACTCTGGGGATGGAATTGCAAGGCGAAATCCCTTTTTTTTGCGGAAAAAATGAGGGCTGGTTGGTGTGCTGCGGTTCGGCGTGCGTTCCGGCCACGGGCTTTCGGCCGCTGGAATCGCGATTTGCTGGGCGGGATGAATCGGCCGTAAACTGAAGCGTGGCGACGTGATACGCTCCGTCCAGGGTTCCGCTCTCGGGGGCCTCGAACGGTGTCGGCCTCGCGTCCGGCGATCGCCCCGGGGAACCCGGGGGGCCGCCCGCGGAAACCGGGGTCGAAATGGCTCGCACCAGTCCGTCAGCGTCGTCGCGAGGATGCCCCCCGGGCCGGGCGGCGGCGATGCGCGTCGCGGCGATCGCGGCGCTGTTCGCCTGCGCCGGCCTGGTCTCCGCCCAGAACGCCGTCCGCAACCCGGACGTCGATCCCGACGATGATCCCGTCGAAGCGCGGGTTTCGCTGCCGACCGATCGACTCAAGGAGCGGCAGTTGGATCGCGCCCGCCGGCTCATCGCCGACGGCCGCTGGAGCGACGCCGCGACACTCCTCGACGAGATGCTCGCCGGGGATCGCGACTTCTTCTTTCGACCGCAGCACGGGCAGGCCACCTGGCGGAGCATCAAGGCGGAGGCCGCGAGCCTGATCGGAACGCTGCCTCCCGACGGGCGGTCGGCGTATGACCTGCAGTTCCGCGCCCGTGCCGACCGCATGCTGGAGCAGTCGATCGCCGCGGGCGACGGCGCGGGCATCGTGGCGGTCGCGCGGCGGTGGTCACACACCCCCGCAGGCGGGCGGGCGACGATGCTCGCCGCGCTCGAATCGCTCGACGCGGGACAACCGCTGGCGGCTGCGGCCTGGCTGGAACGGCTGTCGGCGGGCGGCGACGCCTTCGAGCCGACTGCCTCGGTGGTCAAGGCCGTCGCATGGTGGCGGGCCGGTGACCGCCGCGCCGCACTGGCAGCGCTGGAGGACGCCCGCCGGCGCGGGGGCACGACGATGCGCCTCGGTGGGCGAGAGGTCTCGCTGGCGTTCCCCGCAGCCCACGCCGCCGAATGGCTCGAGGCGATCGCGGGAGCCGGATCGCCGACGGCCGGACGCCGCGACGCCGAATCGTGGATGGTTCGCGGCGACGCAGCCCGCAACGCGCGGGTCGATGCATCGCGGCCACTCATGGTGCCACGGTATCGCGTGCCGCTGACGCGGCATCCCGAGGAGGCCAGGCTGCTCGAGAAACGCCGGCGGCTCTTCGCGGACCGCGACACGCCCCTGCTCCCGGCTGGCACGCCGCTGGCCGTCGACGGCGCGATCCTGCTGCGGTCTCCGCTGGGGCTGCTGGCGGTCGACTTCGCATCCGGCAAGCGGATCTGGCTGCGGGGCGCCGCCGTCGACTCCCTCGCCTCCGCGGATGGCGGCGACGGTGAGGAATCGCGGGCGGACGGCGTGGGTGGCCTCGACCGCGCGTTCAGCGACGCGACGTGCGGCGCGGTGTCCAGCAACGGCCGTTTCGTCTACGCCATCGAGGCCGGCGCCCGAGAACGCGACGTGGGAGAGCGGACGCGACGCGGAGCGATCGCTCCGGCCCCGGAGGCGGGCGCATCTCTCATCGCCCACGATCTCGCCGCCCGCGGCGCGACGGCGTGGCGACTCCCTGCCGCGGCCGACCGGCCCGACGCCGGCCCCGAGGCGGCGGTGCGGTATCTCGGGGCTCCACTCACCATCGGCGACCAGCTCTTCGTGCTGGCGGAGGAAAAGGGCGAGATCCGTCTCGACGTGGTCGACGCCGCCACCGGCCGTCCGCTGTGGACGCAACCGCTCGCCGAACTCGACGAGGATCAGCAGGCGGACCGTCCCGAGACGCGGGCAAGGCGTTGTTCCGGACTCTCACCCGCCTTCTCAGACGGCGTGCTCGTGTGCCCCACGGGCGCCGGCACGGCGATCGCGGTCGACCTCGCCACCAGGACGCTGCTTTGGGCCTACACCTATCCTGTCGCCGGTGCCGACGAAGACGGCCGGGCCGGGGCCCGCGGGCCGCTCGGCGGAATCATGCGGAGGGTGGTCGTGAACGGGGTGCCCGTCGCAGATCACGCGGCGCCGCCCGGGGGCTGGCGCGACGCCTGTCCGATCGTGGCGGATGGTCGCGTGCTCCTGACGCCGTCCGAATCGGACGCCCTGCACTGCGTCGACCTGCGCACGGGGTCGTTGCGCTGGAAGGTGCCGCGGGGCGAATCGTTGTACGTGGCCGGGATCGTCGCGGGCCGGGCGCTCGTCGTGGGTGGCCGCGGCGTGGACGCGCTCGCCATGGAAGACGGCACGAGCTGCTGGAAGAAGCCGGCGTCGCTCGCCCCGGCGACGGTGAGCGGCCGCGGCATCCTCACGGCGAGCCGGCTCTTCGTTCCGCTCGACACTCCCGAGGTCGTCGAGATCGACCTTGCCGACGGCGGCATCGTCGGCCGCTCTCCCGCCCGCGGCGGCGTCATCCCCGGCAACCTGCTCGCCTATCGCGGCGAGGTGATCTCGCAGGGGTTGGATTCGCTCGACGTGTTTCATCAGGTCGCCCCCCTCGAGTCACGGATCGAGACCGCGGCGGCCCGGCAGCCCGGCGATCCATGGACGCTCCTGTGGCGCGGCCAGCTCGAGCTCGACCGCGGCCGCATCGCCGACGGACTCCGCTCGATCTCCGCGGCGCGGAAGGCCGATCCGCAGCGCGTCCCGTCCGACCTCGTCGCCGACGCGCTGCTCTTCGGCATGCGGCGCGACTTCGGGGCGGCGGCGCCGCTGTGGCGCGAGATCACGGAGGCCGCTGGTCCGCTCCCGCGGTCGAAGGCCCTGCTGTGCGTCGCGATCGACAACCTGCTGGCCGCCGGGGCTCTCGACGACGCGTGGCGGACGTGCCGCGAGCTGCTGCGGCTCCCGCCCTCGCCCGAGGGGGAAGAGGGGCGGATGGTCGAGGATCTCGCCGACCCCGCGCTCGTCGTGGCGGAACCACGCTGGCTCGGCGGCAGGATCACCGAACTGCTGTCGAAGGCGCCGACGGCTGTGCGCGAGGATGTCGACGCCTTCGTCGCCGCGGAACTGTCGGCGGCCCGGCAGGCCGAGCCTGCCGAGGCCGCGGAGGTCTATGCTCGCATCGGGACCGTGTTCGCGGCACATCCTTCCGCGGCTGCGGCGCGGCGCGGGGAGCTCGAGTCGCTGGAAGACTCACGATCCTCCGCCCGCGACGCGGAACGCACCGTCGCGGCGCGGCGCGAGCTTTTGGGCATCTCTCTGGCGGACGCGGCGGACGGATCGGCCACGAGCGACGCGGCCGCTCCGCCCGTGTCGGACTCCGCGTGGCCGCTGGGGAGGGTCGTGGCCCAACGCGGGGGCCGCATGAAGCCTGAGGAGATGATGCGGATGTCGCGGCTGATTCCCATCCCCGTCGACCCCCGCTCCCGGAGCGGCGTGTCCGGGCTCCAGGTCGGCTGCGACGTGCAGTCGCAGGCCTTGGTCCTGAGCGACGGTTTCGGCCGCCGGCTCGGGGAACCGATTCCCTTCGACTCCGCGCGCAACGCCGGAATGCATCCGCTCTTCCAGCCGCTCAACGCCGAGGCGGCGGCCCTCGGG
>RFPF01000115.1 GCA_009926295.1 Planctomycetia bacterium | reverse complement strand
CCGAGGGCGGCATCGCAGGTGTAGGCGATGAACCGGTCGGAGGGCGTGATGTCGGCGGCGGCGACGACGGCCCGCATCGCCGGCATCGAGCCGTAGAAGCTCAGGCCGCGGACGGCCTCCGTGCGCACCCGGGCGTGAGGATCGGTGGCCTTCGCGATCAGCCGGGCTTCGGCGTCGGCGCAGCGATCCCGCTCGTCGGCGAGCACCCGTACGGCAGCGGCCCGGGCATCAGGCACCGGCGATTCCAGCAGCCGCGCGAGCAGGCCCGCGTCCACGGCATGGAAGCTCTGCTGGAGCCAGAGCACCTCGGTGGCCAGTCGCTCGGCGGCCGGATCGGAGGCGATGCGGCCGAGCCAGGCGTTGGCCGCGGCGAGGACATCCGCCTTCGGCCGGGCCTGCAGGTCGGCGCGGGCGCGGTACCGCGTGCGCCACTCGGGGCTCTTGAGCTGGTCGAGCACCTGCTCGATCGACTTCCCCGCCTGCGTCTCCGGTGTGAGCAGCGGCTTCGGCTTGTAGACGAGCCGGTAGATGCGGCCGTGGACGTGGTCGCGGTTGGGGTCGCGCTGGCTGTACTGCATGTGGCCGATGAGCGGGTTGGCCCAGTCGCCGAACCAGAGGGCGCCGTCGGGGCCGATCTGCGGATCGACCGGCCGGAAGTGCTTGTCACTGCTCTTGATCAGGTCGAACGGGGTCTTGGGGTCGTTCGGGTCGTGCCGCACCCGCTCCCCCTTGTAGCCGGCGCCGTCGTCGGAGAATTTCCAGCGCGGCATGCCGTTCATGTTGATCACGCAGGCGTAGATGAACTGGTCCTGGACGTCGTCGGGGAACTGCCGCGAGCGCAGGAACTCGCTCCCCACGACCGGCCGCATCCGCTCGGTGTCAAACACGGGGTTCATGCCCTTGCGGCCGCCGTACTGCTTGCCGGAGAGCGGGGTATCCCAGTGCTGCGCGGCACCGGTGCCGTCGCCGCAAATGCCCTGGCCCCATTCGTTGAACACGTAGCACCACGGGTTGCCGTAGCCCGGCGTGTTGAAGTGGCTGATCTTCCAGGTGCGCGGGTCGAGCACGTAGGCCCCGGAAGAGCCGTAGTTGCGAAACGGCCCCCAAGGCGTCTCGAGCGCCGTGCTCATGGCCACGCCCTCGAGCATGTGGAGGAGGCCGCCCGGGCTCGCCTCGAACGCGCCCGTGGTGTGGTGTGTGTCTTCCGTGGCCCAGCCGTCGAGCACGTGGACCACGACGTCGGCCTTGTCGTCGCCGTTCGTGTCCGCAAGCCAGAGCATCCGCGGCTGATCGACCACGAGCACGCCGCCGTTGAAGAACTGGAAGCCCGTCGGGCAGTGCAGCTTGTCGTAGAACACCGTGCTCTTGTCGGCCTTTTCGTCGCCGTCGGTGTCTTCGAGAATCACGAGCTTGTCGGCCGGTTTGGGGTCGCCCGGCTTCCACTGGGGATAGCTCGGCATCGTCGAGATCCAGAGGCGGCCCTTGGAGTCGAATGCCAGCTGGACCGGCTTGGCGATCTCGGGAAACCTCCGCTCGTCGGCGAAGAGCCGCATCTCGAAGCCGTCGGGCACCGTGCAGGTCGTGATGACGTCTTCCGGCGACTTGATCGCCGGGCCGCCCTCGGGATTCTCGCTCTTGACGGTGGCCGGATTGCCGAACCGGGTGGGCGGCACGATCAGGTCGCCCGTCTTCGAGTCGTCGGGCACCGGCGGCACGGGCCGGCTCGCGGCGAGGTCCCACACGTAGGCGTCGCGGACGGAGGCCATGTTGCGCAGCTTCACGTACTCGCGCGGGAAGGTCTCCGTGTCGAAGGTCCGACGGCCGCCGTAGACGTACCAGCCGTTCACCATCCGGTGGTCCTGCATCACGATCCACGCCTTGTCGATCACGGCGGCCCGCAGCTTTGCGAAGGCTTCTGCGCCGAGCTGGTGCGACGAAGGCGCACCGAAGAGTTTCTCGTCGAGCAGCGTGGCCACGAGCTTTTCGCCCGACTCGTTCACATGGCAGCCGTTGATCGTGTGCTGGAGCCCCGGCTGTGCGGCGAACGCCTCGCGCGTGGCATCGAACAGATCGACGAAGGCCAGCCCCTTCTTCGCGGCCACGTCGCGGGCGGCATCGCGATACACCGCGAGCGTCTTGTTTTGGGCGTCGGCGTCGGGCATGAGCGGATCGCCCGAGGGCTCGACGGCGATCGGCGACACGATCACGAACCGCGGCGCCGCCTTCGTGTCGTCGCGGGGATACTTCGTGGCCAGGTCGCCGAGCAGGTTGAGATAGTCGGCCTTGAATTTCTCCACCTTGTCGGCGCCCGCGAACGACTCGTTGAACCCGAAGAACAGGAGATAGGTGTCGGCGCCGAATGCGGCCACCGGGTCGTCGAGCTTCGTATAGTCGCCGGCCCGCTGGCGGTTGGCCACCTCGTCGGCCGGCCGGGCGAAATTGCGGACGACGAGTCTCTTCTCGGGGAACCGCTGGTGGAGGAGTGACTCGAAGTGTCCGAAGAGGTTCATCCGTTCGGCGGTGGAATTGCCGTAGAGGGCGACCCGCTCGCCGTCGAGAAACCGCAGCGGCAGGGCGCTCGGCGGAAGCGCGGGCCGGGCGGGGCGAGCGACGGGTGCGAGCATCTCCCGGGCAGTCTTGAAGGGATCGGCCTCCTTCTTTTCACCATCCTTCCTGCCGGCCTCCGGCTTCTTGGCTTCGGCGGCCGCGGCGGTGGCAGCCACGGTGGTCGCCGCGAGGGCGAGCGACAGGATCACGATCCGGGGACGAAGCGCGAGCGACATCGGCATGATGCTCCTCGAAAGAGTTCGGCGTGACCGATCCGGCGACCTACCATGATAGATCAAAAACGGCCCGACGCGAGCGGGAAGAGATCCAAAACCCTCAAGCCACCCGCTCGAGCTTCGTGATCCTGCCCGTCGCGACCCACTCGGCCACGAAGATGTCGCCCGTCGGCGTGAAACAGGCGTCGTGCGGATGGACGAACTGGCCGTCGAGCCACTGGTCGGGCTGTGTGCGCAGGTTCTTGATTTCATCGAGCCGCTCGACGGCCCGGCCGAGCCTCGCCACGGGCTGGTTCTGCTCGTCGAGCAGCGTGACACAGGCCTTGAGTTCGGGCACGACCATCAGCCCCTGCCACGTGTCGAGGTTCGCCGGCAGACCGAAGCCCGTGATCGTCTCCTTGTAGGTGCCGTCGAGGGAGAACGTCTGGAGCGTGTTATGGGCCCGATCGCAGACCACGATCGTGGCCTCACGGGCCGAGCCGTCGGCGGCCGGTCGTCGGTCGATCCCGAGGCCGTGCGGCGTGTTGAACGTGCCCTTGCCATCGCCCGCGCCCCCGAAGGCGCTCACCCACTTCGCATCCTTGTCGTAGCGGTGGATCTTGAACGTGCCGTAGCCGTCGGCGAGCAGGAAGCCGCCGTCGTCGAGGAAGGCGAAGTTGGTGGGCAGGAAGCCCTGGCGGTTCCACGACGGCTTCGTGGAGACGTCTTCGCCGGCCGCGTAGGCACCCGACTCCATCGGCGCCTTGCGGAACCAGACGATCTCTCCCTCGGGCGTCATCTTGGCGAACGCCTTCACCCCCTGGTAGCCGCACACGTAGAGAAACTCCTCGTTCCCCTCCTTGCGGACCTCGATGCCGTGGCCGCCTCCCTGAAACTCGCTGCCGAAGGCCCGGATGAACTTTCCCGTCGGATCGAACACGAAGATCGCCGGATGGTCCTTCATGCCCTTCTTGCCTTCGTGGATCACGTAGAGGTTGCCGGCGTCGTCGACGGCCACGTTGTGCGTGGTCTGCCACGTGTACTTGTCGGGCAACTGCGGGAAGTGGTGCTTCACGCGGAACGCGTGCGGGCCCTCGCCGATGATCGTTTCGCCGGTGAGTCGCCTCATGCGGGCGCTCGCCGGTCGGGCGACGCTGGCAGCCGCTCCGGCCACGAGGGCCGTGAACGTGCGGCGCGAGACGGGACGGACGGGCGGAGTCGGGTCGGTCATGGTTGCATCCTGCATGGAACAGTCGCCTGCGTGGGCGCCTCCTCGGCGCGACTGGCCGGGAAACTCCCGGAAAAGTACCACGAACGCCGCCTGCCGGCACCCGGCCGGGAGGCCGCCCCGCCCGCAGGCGCGCTCCATCCGTGAGACAGCGGAGATCGGCCTGCCCGGCCGAATCGCGGAGAAAACGCGACTCTTCGTTTTGGCACGCCAGATGCACGTATCGTTCCCGTCAGCCGGTCACGGAGACCGGCCTGCTGCATTCCGCCGTCGGAACCACCCATCACGAAGGAGCCACCGCCATGAAGAAGATCGAAGCCATCATCCGCCACTTCAAGCTCGAAGAGGTGAAGGACGCCCTCAACGCCCTCGGAGTGAAGGGCATGACCGTGACCGAGGTCCGCGGCTTCGGCCGCCAGAAGGGCCACACGGAGACCTACCGCGGGGCCGAGTACTCGGTGGACTTCCTGCCCAAGGTGAAGATCGAGGTCGTGGTGGGCGACGACGAGGCACAGAACGTGATCAGCAAGATCATGACGACGGCGCGGACCGGCCAGGTCGGCGACGGCAAGATCTTCGTCACGAACCTGGCCGACGTGATCCGCATCCGCACCGGCGAAACCGCCGCTGCTGCTATCTAGTCTCGGGCCCACGACGCCGGGTTGGGCGCAAGTGCGCCCAACCCGGCTCGGGGTTACTCCGTACCTTCTCGCCGGTCTGGCAGGCGTTAACAGCCCGCATTCGGAGCCGGCGGTACGCTGCTCCATCGCCGAGGGCGATCGCTAGTCCCGTCTCAACTGTGATGGTGCGCTCGGAGTAAGCCGCGTATCTGCCCGTCGGCTCTTCCGCATCGCACCGACCGTCTCCGCCGAAAGTTCATGGCGCCTACGAGTTGGGGAGGCGAGGGGTTACCCCTGCCGTTGAGACGGCGGAGCCATGGATGGCGCAGCGCAGGCAAATCCGAGTGAGCCGGAGCCTGGAGGGCGGAGGCGAACGTCCGGCGAGACGGTACGGGGTAACCCCGAGCCGTCGCAGCACCAACTGCGACGTCACGTCGCGAGCGGGCGGGTCATTTCGACGGGGACGACCCACTGGTCGTATTGCTGGGGCGTGACGTAGCCGAGCGAGACGGCGGCCTCTTTCAGGCTCGTGCCTTCGACGTGGGCCTTCTTCGCGATCTTGGCGGCCTTCTCGTAGCCGATGTGCGTGTTGAGAGCGGTCACGAGCATCAGCGAGTCGTCGAGGTGGTGCCTGATCCGGGCGAGGTTCGGCTCGATCCCCGTGGCACAGTGGATTCGCATCGAGTCGCAGGCATCGGCAACGAGATCGGCGCTCTCGAGCACGTTGTGGATCATGACGGGCTTGTAGACGTTGAGCTGGAAGTTGCCTTGGCTGCCGGCGAAGGCCACGGCGGCGTCGTTGCCGAACACCTGGGCGCAGACCATCGTCATCGCCTCGCACTGCGTGGGGTTCACCTTGCCGGGCATGATCGAACTGCCCGGCTCGTTTTCCGGGATCGAGATCTCGCCGATGCCGCAGCGGGGGCCGCTCGCCAGCCAGCGGATGTCGTTGGCGATCTTGAAGAGCGCCATCGCGAGTCCGCGCTCCGCCGCGCTCACTTCCACGAGGGCGTCGTGGGCGGCGAGGGCGGCGAACTTGTTGGGGGCCGACACGAACGGATGGCCGGTCTCCCTCGCTATGTAGCCGGCGGCCACATCGCCGAAGCGCGGGTGTGCGTTGAGCCCCGTGCCCACGGCGGTGCCGCCGATCGCGAGGTCGTAGAGCCCGGGCAGCGAACGCTCGATCGACTGGATCCGATCGTCGAGCTGCGCACGCCAGCTCGAAATTTCCTGGCCGAGCGTGATCGGCGTGGCGTCCTGGAGATGCGTGCGCCCGATCTTCACGAGGCCGGCGTGCTCCTTCTCCAGCCTCGCGAACACGTCGCGCAGGTCGCGCACGGCCGGCAGCAGACGGCCGTGGATCACCTCCACCGCGGCGATGTGCATCGCCGTGGGAAAGGTGTCGTTCGACGACTGGCCGCGGTTGACGTCGTCGTTGGGGTGGACGGGCTTCTTCGAGCCCATCACGCCGCCGGCGATCTCGATCGCGCGGTTCGAGATCACCTCGTTGGCGTTCATGTTCGACTGCGTGCCGCTGCCGGTCTGGAACACGACCAGCGGGAAGTGGTCATCGAGCTTCCCCGCGATCACTTCGTCGGCCGCCTGCACGATGAGCCTCACCGTCTCGGCGGGCAGCTGGCCGAGCTCCCCGTTGGCGAGCGCGGCACACTTCTTGAGGATCCCCAGCGAACGCTTGATCGCCCGGCCCCACTGGAAGCGCTCCACCCCGATCCTGAAGTTGTCGCGAGACCGCTCCGTCTGGGCGCCCCAGTAGCGGTCGGCGGGAACCCGCACCTCACCCATGCTGTCGGATTCGGTGCGAAACGTGCCGGGCTGTGCGTGCATCGGATACCTCCGCGACACAGTCTACGGGGCTCGATCGACGGAGGACAGGCGGTAGGCCTGCTGCGTCGACTCGACCAATCCGGCTCAGGACTGCCCAGCCCCGTCGCCGGACGTTCGCGGATGCCATCGTGGCATCCGCTCTCTGCGTGTCCGCTTCGCTTTCGCCATCCATGGCTTCGCTCGCTCCCACAGCCCGGCTCTCAGGGCATGGGCAGCCCCGAGCCTCCCGTTTTCCAGTTGAGGAGGCTTCGGGCTCCCCGTGTCCCGGGAGCCGGCGTGAGATGACCAGCGCAGGCAGGATGCCGAAGCGCAGTCAGCTCCGAGAGAGCGAAGCCCAGGATGGGCGCAGCGGACGTCCGGCGACGGGATATGGGGAGCCCGAAGCCGGCGCTTCACCTGAAGATGCGCGGGCGTTGGTCGGCCGTCTTGCCGGGGGCGGCGGCGGCCGGGGCGGCGACGGTCGTTTCGTTCTCACGGAGGCCGAGCGCGAGCGCCAGCCAGCCGTCGGTGCTCACGGCCTGCAGCACGTGCATTCCTTCGAGTCGGGGATTCTTCACGAGCCGATCCGGCAGCACGGGGATCGGCCGCTCCTTGGGGAAAATCTTGCTGAAGATCGTCCGCAGGGCGAACTCGATGCGGCCCTGGTGGCCGGGCCCGGAAATCTGCACCGGCCCCTCGCGCTCGAGGAACACCTGTGGTGCCGCAGTCGCCGGCCGGTAGGCGACCTCGGCGACCACATCGTACCAGCCGCGGCGGCCGCTCTCGATCGCGTCGAGCGCCACGCGCACGTGAACGAGGCCGTCGCGGCACTCGACCCGCAGCGGCTGACGGCGCGCGAACGTCACGTGCACCCCCTCGGGCAGGTCGTCTGGAAGCCGCGGCTCGAAGCCGGCGCGCTGGTAGAGCATGCCGAGGAGATCCTCGAGCGAGAGCCGCCGGCCCGCGAGGCCGAGCCGCTCCAGCGCGTTGTTCAGCGTCGACTCGTTCACCTGCAGGCTGAGCATGGCGTCGCCCGGCGCCCGGGGCCGGGGCGTGTGGGCCGCGAGCTGCTCGTCGGCCGCCAGCCGCAGGCGGAGCGTGGCCATCGTCGCGGTCGTTTCCATGGCGACGGGCGTCGGGTCGAGACCGAGCCGCACCAGGGGCGTCCAGACCCGCTCACGGATACGGTCGGCCACCTCGACGAACTTCGGCTCCGCCTGAGCGTCCACCTCGCGGCAGGCCCTCGACACGATATGGTCGATCACCTCGCGATTCGCCTCGGGCAACGTCTCCTCGTGCTGGTTCCGGACGATGTTTCTCACGAGTGACCGCATGATCGGCACCGAATCGAAGCTCGTTTGCACGTTCGCGAGCTGGGAACGGTTGCTGGCGATGCCGGTCGCCGTGCCGAACAGCAGCCCGGCGGTCGACAGCTTGATGGGCTTGCGGACCGTGAATGAGGAGTCGCCGCGCGACGTCAGCGATACCGGCCCCGAGTCGGTGACCGTCCGTGATTCGACGTCGCCGTGCACCTCGAGGTCGAAGCAGATCTCGTCGGCGTCGGGCGTGAACCGCACGGACGTCGTGCGCTGCACCGTGCGGGTGCCGCGCACCTTGCGGCCGAGGACGATGTCGTCGACGGGGCCGGTGGTCACGCTCGCCGCCGGCAGCAGCTTTTCGAGGAACCGCTGGTGGATGGCGATCCGAACGTTCGCCGCTTGATAGTGGTCGTGCACGGCCTTGGCGAGGGCGATGGCGCCGGGATGCGCGGTGGAGGCGAGCAGCGTCGCTGAACGCGTCGTCACCGCCGCGTCCTCCGGCGATGTGGACGTCTCGAACCGCTCGATGCCGTCGAGCAGCCGCGCGACTTCTGCCTCGATCCGCGCCTCGTCGGGGTCGAGGGCGGCGCACAGGCCCGTCGCCGCCCTCCACACGGCCACGCGGCGCGCCAGCGCCAGCGCGGTGCGGCGCGTGGCCGCGGCCCGCGCATGCTCGGTGGTGGCGTCGGCGATTCCCATGCCCGTGTGGACCGACTCGCCGATCGTCACGAGCACCTGCTCGGCGGCGGAGTCGCGCGGCCCGGACGTCGTGAGCACGCTGCGCACCTGCTCGAGCGACCGGCCCGCCCACGTGGCGGCGTCGTCGGCAGGCCCGGCGGTTCCGAGCGCCTCGAGTTGTGCGACGAGCT
>RFPF01000114.1 GCA_009926295.1 Planctomycetia bacterium | reverse complement strand
AGCCTGGAGGGCGGAGGCGAACGTCCGGCGAGGGGATACGGGGAGCCCGAAGCCGGCGCGCGCCAACCAAACGAGCGTCCGGCGAGACGGTAGGGGCAACCCCGAGCCGGCGCGTCTCACGTGAGGCATGACAGGCTGAAGCCTGTCCTACGAACCGGTGCAGGCGAGCTGGGAAAGAAGTGACGCGCGGCCTGCGTCAGCCGGTCTTGCGGCGTGGGAGAGGTGGGAGGGATCGCGGCGAGGCTGCCGGATGGGGGATCGAGACGGGCGGTTCGTCCGCGCCGCCGAAGCGGGTGCAGGCGAGGGCGTCGATCACGCGGTTGGCGATCTCGAGTGCCGCAGCCCCCGCCGATGCCGGAACCAGCGGCGCCACCCCGGTGCGGACCGCGGCCAGGAAGTCGTCGTGCTCGCAGGCGATCGCATTGGCATCCGGGACCGGGGGCGACTCCAGGGGCAGCACGCTCTTGAAGAAGCCCTCCTTGAGGGCGGCGCGGTCCGCGGGCGGCACCGCCGCGGCGACGAACCTTCCCTCGCGAACGGCGGGAGATGCGCCGACGACGTCCACCGTCTTGGCATTGAAGTCGACAGCCACGAGGGCCGTGTGCGACCAGATGGAGACCGTCCGCCTCAGCACGGGGCTGATGCGCGAGGCGGCGAGGTCGGCGATGAGCCCCGAGGAGAACACGAGCCGGGCCTTCACGGCGTCCTCGTGGCCGCCCGTCGCCGAAAGGCCGTGGGCCTCCACCCGCTCCAGCCGTCCAGGTTCGAGCGACAGCACGAGGTCGATGTCGTGGATCATGAGATCGTGGACCACGCCGACGTCCATCGAGCGGAACGTGAAGGGCGCCAGCCGTGCAGCCTCCACGAGCGTCGGGCGGCCGATCGCCCCGACGGCGAGCCGCCACGCCGGGTTGAACCTCTCGACGTGGCCGACGGCGACGACTCTCCCGTGCCTGCGGGCGGCGATCACGATCGCCCGGGCATCCTCCACGGTCGCCGCGATCGGCTTCTCGACCAGCAGGTCGACGCCCGCCGCGAGCAGCGGCAGCGACACGGACGCGTGCAGCCCGGTCGGAGCCGCGACCACGGCGGCCTCGACGCGGCCCTCGAGTTCGGCGGGCTCAACGCAGGCGGCGCAGCCGTGGGCGCCGCCTCCGGCACGGGATCGACCACCGCCACGAGCTCCACGTCGTCGCGGCCCGCGAGCAGACGCGCGTGGATCGCGCCCAGGTGCCCGCATCCCACCACCGCCACCTTCAGCTTCGTCATGCAGCCCTCCGCCGTTCACGGGCGCGGCCGTGCCGCCCCGCGTGTTGATGCGTCAAAAAATCGAGGAACTCGAGCACCCTCGGCCCGAGCATCCCCTGCGATTGCAGGATCTCCCGGGCCGATGCGAGGCCGACCTTCGCGCGGTACACGAGCCGGTAGGCCTCGGTGATCGCGGCGATCTCGTCGGCCGCGAAGCCGCCCCGCCGCAGCGCGACCACGTTGATGCACCGCGGGCGGGCCGGGATCCCCTCGCAGAGCATGAAGGGCGGGATGTCGTGCAGCACCCGCGAGACGCCGGCCACGAACGACCAGCCGCCGATGGTGGCCCAGTGGTGCACCGCCACCGCCCCCGACAGCGAGGCATGGGATTGCACACGGACGTGGCCTCCGAGGAGCGTGCCGTTGGCGATGATCACGTGGTCGCCGATCTGGCAGTCGTGCGCGACGTGGCAGCAGGCCATGAGAAAGTTCCCGCTCCCCACCACAGTCTCTCCGGCCTCCTTCTCGGTGGCGCGGTTGATCGTGACTCCCTCGCGAATCACGTTGTCGTCGCCGATCGTGACGCGGGTGGGGGCGCCGCGATAGCTCACGTCCTGCGGCTCCGCTCCGATCACGCAGTTGGGGAAGATCCGGTTGCGGGCGCCGATCGTCACGCTCCCGACGATGGTGACGCTGTTGCCGACGACGGTGCCGGGGCCGATCACGGCCCCGGCCGAGACCACACTGAAGTGCCCGATCCGCACGCCGGCCCCGAGCACCGCGCCGGGCTCGACGACGGCCGTCGGCGCCACCTCGACCTCCGGCGCGATGGACCCCGCGACCGCATCGACGCCGCGGCCGACGGCCTCGGACCAGCCGACGCCGTCGAACCCGATCATTCGCTCAGGCTCCCTTCCTTCGCCCATGCAGCCTCCAGAACGAACCCGCCGCTCAGGCCGGCACGCAGACATTCCGCTCCACCGCCACGAGCCGGCCGGCGAGCTCGGCATTGAGCCGATGGCCGCTGCGGTAGGCCCGCACGTGACCGTGGACCGGCCGGCCAACGAGCGCCAGATCGCCCACGAGGTCGAGAACCTTGTGCCGCACGCACTCGTCCGGCCAGCGCAGCGGGTTGTCGACCGGCCCGTCCGGGCCGAACACCACGAGATCCTGCGTGGAGACGTCGAGCCCGAGCCCGGAGCCGCGCAGCCGATCCGCCTCCTCGAGCGTGATGAACGTCCGGGCGTCCGCGAGTTCCCGGCGATACGAGTCCGGATCAACCTCGATCGAGAACTCCTGCCGGCCGATGGGCCCGGCCCCGTAATCGAGCACGTAATCGACCGAGAGCCCCGCGAACCGCGGCGGCAGGATCTCGATCCAGGCCTCGCCGTCGCCGACCCGCACGCGATCCTGCACCACGATCGGATCGACCGGCGCTCCCAGGCCTACCACCCCGGCGGCGTCGATCGCATCGACGAATGCACGAGCCGACCCGTCGAGCCGCGGCATTTCCTCGGCCGTCAGCCAGACCGTGCAGCAGTCCACGCCCAGCGCCGCAAGCGCGCTAAGCAGGTGCTCGACCATCTCGACGCGGGCACCGTCGACTTCGAGGTTCGTGCGGGCCACGGCATCGACCCGGCTCGCGAGGCGGGCGGGCACCCGGGCCCCGGGCCCGATGTCACCGCGAACGAACACCACGCCGGCGTCGGCGGGCCGCAACTCGACGCGATTCTCGCGGCCGCTCCAGTAGCCGCAGCCCGACACGACCACCGGGCGGCGGACCGTCTGCTGCCGGCGCGAACTCGTTAGCGATGTCATGACTCGACGTCCACGAGACCACCACTCAACGCCGCGAAACCCCGCACCCCGGAACCGGCCGCCGGCAACGCCGTCCGGCCCGGGAAGCACGGCTCAGCGCCGCGGCGGCGCCGCACCGGCGGCCACCGCGGGACCGTTGAGCATCTTGAGGACGTCGACGGTGATGTCGATGCCCGGCTCGAGGTACACGATCGGCTTGGTGATGCCTCGCAGGATCTGGTTTCGGTCGCTGTTGTCGATCGGCTCGCCGTCGAAGCGATGCACCACCGCGATGCGGTGCTCGCGGGCGAACTGCTCCACGGCCTTCTCGATCTCGGTGTAGACCTGGTGGTAGACCTTCGCTTCGCGGTCCATGAAGTCCTTTTTCTGGAGCTGGGCGTTGACGTTGAAATCACCCTGGGCCTTGGCGATCTCCGCCTCGAGCTTCTTGTACTCGGGAGTCCCCACGTTGAAGCCCTTGATCTGCTCCATCAGGCCGTTGATGCGGTCTCGCTCGTTCTTGAGGCCGTTCTCCGCGGCCATGACCTCGTCCTTCATCTTGTCCATCGCCGCCTTGAAGCGGGCGTGATTCTTGAAGATGTAGCCGACGTCGATCACCGCCACGTGCGTCGCCGGACCGGCCGCCTGCGGAGCCTGCGCCGGGGCCTGGCCGAACGCGGAAACCTCGACGAGGGCCAGCGCGGCCACACAGAGAACTCCTGCCAGATGCGACTTCACGGGATGCACTCCTTCGCGTGGTTGGTTCGGCGCCGCGGGGCACCGGTGAGGGCGGGATGATGCCAGCCCCCGCGCGGCGACTCAAGGGCAAAAAAGCCGCGGAAAACCGCCTCCCTCGCGGCCGCGGGCTGCGACACGACCGCCCCGGTCCGCGCTACTTGGGGGGGGCCAGCGTGACTTCGAGCACGACCTCGGCCCCGGCACGGAGGACGACGACCGCGATCGTGTCGCCCCCCTTGTGCTTCCGGAGCGCGCTGTCGAAATCCTCGAGGCCGGTGACGGCGCTGTCGGCGAGCCGGACGATCACGTCGCCTCCCTGGAGGCCGCCGCGGGCCGCCGGGGAGTCCTTCGTGACACCCGTGATGGCATACCCCTTGCCCGGCTTGCCGAAGTCGGGAATGCTCCCGAAGTAGGGCCGGTCACCCCCGCGGGCGAACATCTTCGAGGCCACTTCGACGTACGCGGGCCGCTCGGCGGCCGTGGCGAGCTGCTCGACGAGGTCGGCGACGAGACCCGCGATCCGCACCATGCCGCCGTAGTTGATCTTGTCGGCCGTGTCGGTCGGCCGGTGATAGTCGGAGTGCGATCCGGTGAACAGGTGGAGCACGGGGATCTTTCGGGCGTAGAAGCTCGAGTGGTCGCTGGGACCGAACCCCCCGGGTTCCTTCGCCGCCTCCAGGCCGTGCGTTGAGACAAGGCGATCGACGAGGGACTCGAGGCCCGTGCCCGTGCCCGTGCCGTGAACGACGATCTTGTCGCCTTCGAGCCGCCCCACCATGTCGAGATTCACCATGGCGACGGTGTCCGCGAGCGGAGCAGCCGCGTTGGCGGTGTAATGGGCGCTGCCGAGCAGTCCGCGCTCCTCGCCGGAGAACGCGACGAACAGGATCGTCCTGGGGAACGGCCCCCGCGCGGCGAGCATCCGCGCCACCTCCACGAGCATCGCCGTGCCGCTGGCGTTGTCGTCGGCGCCATGGTGCACCGCCGTCTCGCCGGGCGCGGCGGAATTGGGGCCGCCGAAGCCGAGGTGGTCGTAGTGTGCGCCGAGCACCACCACCTCCCTGCCGTCGGTGCCGGGCAGGAGCGCCAGCACGTTCCTCGACTCGGCCTCGGTCCGCTCGATCGTCACGCGGCCGCGGATCCGCCAGGCCGGGATCGCCGCCGCCTGCGGCTCCAGTTTTTCGTCGATGGTGCGCTCGATCTCAGCCAGAGTCCGACCCAGCCCCGCCTCCACGAGCGGCGCGATCACGGACCGCCTCACGTGGAGCACCGGCATGGTGCGGCGTTCCGACCCGTCGCCCGCCCGGTCGAACGCCATCAGGGCGTCGTCGGGATCGGCGACGTCGTTGCAGAACACGAGCCCTCCGGCCTCGTGCTCGGACGCATTGGCCACCTTCCGGGTGAGCGCCGCGTGCTGGGACGCCTGGTTGCCATCGAAGACGCTGTGCGGGTCGTCCTTCTGCGGCTCCTGCCGCAGCACGATCACGGCCGCACCGCTCGCTCCCTTCGATCCCAGCGGCGAGTAGTCGTCGTAGCCCTCCTTGGGGGCCGTGATTCCGAACCCGGCGAAGACCAGCGGGAGATCGAACTCGCCCGACCCGCCCGCTGCGAGCGGCGTGAAGTCCTCTCCCACCACGAGCCGCCGTACCTCGGGGCGGCCATCGGCGCCCGGCGGACCGACGAGCTCCACGACGTTCGTGTCGGGCGGCCCCAGTCGCGCCTCGAGGGTGACAGGAAACCGCTGGTACGCCGAGTCGCCGACGACCGTGGTGTCGAGGCCGATTTCGCCGAATCGCCCGGCCACCCAATCGGCTGCCTGCTCGATGCCGGCCGTTCCGGGACCCCGCCCCTCCCGCTCGGGCGCCGCCAGCCAGCCCACGGCGGCCCGCAGGCGGGCCTCGAGTCGTGCCGCCTCCGCCTCGTCCGCCTCGGCGCGGGGAGTCGCGACGCCCGCCAGGAGGCACGCCGCCGCCACCGCCCATGCGGTCGCGTCGCGGATGGTTCGCGTCGCTCGGAGCGTGTGGGGCGCGTGTTCGACGCCGTTTCCGTGCGTCTTGCACGTTCGGCTGTGGATGCGATTCATGCGCGTCATCGGCGTGATGCTTGCGTCCGCGACGGGAAACCGTCCGTCCCCGACATTCTACCCGTCCGCTTCACGACGGCCCTCGGCTGTGCAAAAATCGAGGAGTTCGGGTTCCCCGCACCTCGCATGCCGCCCGAGAGGTCGTCCGTCAGTGCCGTCACTCTACGTCATCCAGGGCCGCAACCGCGGCGCCCGCTTCGATCTGGGCGCGCACACGGGCGCGCTCACCATCGGCCGGGAGTCGGGAAACGTCGTCAAGCTCGACGACAACGAGGTGTCGCGGCGGCACGCCGAGATCCGCCGCGTCGACGGCTCCTTCGTCGTCGGTGACCTCAAGAGTTCCAACGGCACCTACGTCAACAACCGGAAGGTGGAGCGGGTGCCGCTCTCCAGTGGCGACCAGATCCAGATCGGCCGCACCGTGCTGGTCTACGCCCAGGACGACGACGTGGAACCGCCGACAGGCATCGTCGACGTGGCCCCCCCGGATGGCGGCATCGACGGGTCGCGGATCATCCGCAGCATGCGCGAGGACGAGGGGGTGGTGGCCGCCTACGCGCCGGACGACACCAACAATCGCTGGCTGGCCCGCGCCCGCAGCAACGTGCAGGTGATGTACCGCACGGCTCTCGCGGCCGGCCGCACGCTCGACATCGACGAACTGCTCGGCCGGATCATGCAGCTGGTGTTCGAGTGGATCGAGGCCGATCGGGGCTGCATCATGCTGCTCGATCCCGAGACCCGTGAATTGACCACCAAGGCCCGCCGCGACCGCCGCGGCGGCGACACGTCGTCGCTGGCGATCAGCCGTACGATCCTCGATTACGTGGTCGAGCGGCACGAGGGGGTGCTGACCAGCGACGCGCAGGACGACGACCGCTTCGCAGCGGGCCACAGCGTCGTACGGACCGGCGTGCGCGAGGCGATCTGCGTGCCGATGCAGGGCCGCTACGACACCGTCGGAGTCATGTACTTCGACACCATGGTGCCGCTCGGAGAGTCGATGGAGCAGGGCCGGAGCCGCTTCAGCGACGAGCATCTCAAGCTCATGATCGCCATCGGCCACCAGGCGGCGCTGGCCGTGGAGGACACGACGTTCTACTCGGCGATGGTGCAGGCGGAACGGCTCGCGGCCGTCGGCCAGACGATCGCCACCCTGTCGCATCACATCAAGAACATCCTCCAGGGAATCAAGGGTGGCGGCTATCTGGTGGAGATGGCGCTGGAGAACGAGGACTTCGCCGTGCTCGCCAAGGGCTGGGACATCGTGCGACGCAACCAGGCCAAGATTTCGTCGCTCGTGATGGACATGCTGTCCTTCAGCAAGGAACGGGAACCCGACCCGATGCCGTCGGACCTCGCAGCGGTGGTGACCGACATCGTGGAGACGGTGCAGCAGCGTGCGGCCGACGCCCGCACGTCGGTGCGCTGGACGCCCCCCGCCGACCTGCCCCGGCTCGTCTTCGATCCGGAGGGGATCTCACGGGCGGTGCTCAACGTCGTCACCAACGCACTCGACGCCGTTGAAAACCGGCCCGACGCGTGGGTCGAGATCCGGATCGACCTCGACCGGGCGGCGGGTGTGGTGCGGGTGATCGTCGCCGACAATGGCGAAGGCATGAGCCCCGAGACGCTCGCGGAGATCTTCAACCTCTTCGTATCCACGAAGGGCTCGCGGGGCACGGGCCTCGGCCTGACCGTGAGCCGCAAGATCCTCCGCGAGCACGGAGGCGACATCCGCGCCGAGAGCCGCCTCGGCGCCGGAAGCACGTTCACGCTCGAGTTCCCGCTCAGGCCCGCCGGCGACGAGCCCGCCGGCGCTACTCACGACGGGCCGTCCACATGACGGGCGGCGTCCCCGCGCTCTCGGCCGTGGTGATCGCGAAGGACGCGGCCGGGCATCTCGCCGCCACGCTGGCCAGCCTCGCCTTCTGCCCCGAGCGGCTCGTCGTCGACTCCGGCTCGACCGACGACACCGTCGCCCTCGCCCGCGCCGCCGGAGCGCGCGTCGAATTGCAGCCGTTCCTGGGATACGGTCTCCAGAAGCGGCGGGCCGTCGCACTGGCGGCCCACGACTGGATCCTCTCACTCGATGCCGATGAGGCCCTCGACGCGGAGGCGGTGGCGGCCGTCCACGAGGCCGACCTGTCGGATCCCGCCGCCTGCTTCGCGTTCCGGCGGCGCACGTTCATCGGCGGCCGGGAGGTGCGGCACGGTCCATGGGGCAGCGACCGCGTGCTGCGGCTGTTCAACAGGCTCACGGCGAACTTCTCCCCCCTGGAGGTCCACGAGCAGGTCGAGTCCCGCACCCGGCCCCGGCTGCTGCCGGGAACGATCATGCACCACAGTTTCAGCGACTGCTCCGACGTGCTGGCCCGTTCGATCCGCTACGCCCGCCTCAAAGCCGGGGTCATGCGGGCGAAGGGAGAGGGAGCGCGGGCGTGGACGCTCCCGCTCCGGGGTGCCGCGAGTTTCCTCAAGAGCTACCTCCTCCAGGGAGGCTGGCGGGACGGCACCGCCGGTTTCGTCGTCGCCCTCTCCCGGGTCATCGACTCCACACTGCCACGCGCGCTGCTCCTCCTCGACCGCGACGGCGGTCCCGGGGGTCCCTCGTCAACGGCGTAGGGCGGCCAGCAGCCGCTCCATGTCGGCCGGCAGCGGCGCCTCGAAGAGGAGCCGCTCGCCCGTGCCCGGGTGATCGACACGCAGGCTGGCGGCATGCAGCGCCTGCCGTTCGATCAGCGGGGGCCCCCCCGGCAGGCCGAACAGCGCCGGCTCGATCACGGAGCGACCGCTGTAGAGCATGTCGCAGAGCACGGGGCAGCCGATGTGGGCGAGGTGCACGCGGATCTGGTGCGTGCGGCCCGTC
>RFPF01000113.1 GCA_009926295.1 Planctomycetia bacterium | reverse complement strand
CGGCAATCTCGGCAAGCGTGGAATTTCCTGCGCAGCGTGTCTGGTTCTCCGGGGTGCCCGGGGCCCGGGGTTCCGATACGTGAGGCTGGAGAGCGTGCGTGGGAGCCGTTTCATTCTGCCGTCGTGGTGCCCTCGGGGCCTTGCTCGTCGTGTGGTTCGCCGGGGCTGCGCTCGCGGCGCCCGGCGGGCTTTTTGCTTCGCCGAAGCCCGCTCCCGACGTTGTCGCCCGGGGCTATCTGAAACAGGCCCGCGACTGGGGCACCGCGGCGGCGAAACTTGCCGAAAACAACGACCCGCACGCCGTCGACGGTTTCTACGCCGCCACGGAGGCCGCGTGGAACGCGGTGTGGACGTGTCCCGGGTCGCCCGAAATTTTGCGCGAGGCCGCCGACCTTTACGCGGCGGCCCTCGAAGGCCTGCTCGAGACGGCCTGCCACGACGGCCGGCTTACGGGGCAGGGGATCGTGATCGGCCCGTCGTGCAAGCGGATCGTGGTCCCGATCGAGACGCGGGCCCTGCCGGTCGACGGATCGTCGATCGAGAAGATCGTGGTGCCGCCGCCACCGGGCGACTCGCGCATCGCGCGGCAGCATTGCCGCGAGGGCTTCGGATTGCCGGTCGTGGTGCGGGTGAGGCAGGCAACGGCGGAAAGCGCCTCCGAAAGATTCGCCGCCGACCGACAGTCGCTCGCGGCCACGGCGGTGCTGCGGTTCAAGATGCCCGGCGACGAGAACTTTCTCGAGAAGTTCGCCGGTCCGCTCGCCCGCGACCACGCGCCGGCGATCCTCGACATCGCCAATCCGGTGGAGATCGCGGCGGTTCACATCGGCTCGGCGCGACCGTTGCTCGCGGCCGATCTCACGGCACCCCTCCTTGACGTGCTCGAGGGCACGCCCAAGGCGGGGCTCTCCGGCTTCATCCAGCCGTATGGGCGCGGCGACACGCAGCCGCGCCTCGAATTTCTCGAGCCGCATCAGCCCGGGCGGATTCCGGTGGTCTTCGTCCACGGCCTCGCGAGCGACGAGGGCACGTGGTTCGACCTGCTCAACGAGCTGCGCACCTGGCCTGAATTCCATCGCCGCTATGAGCCGTGGGTCTTCCACTACCCCACGGGCGCCGCGTTCCTCCAGCAGTCGGCCGTGCTGCGGCGGGAACTGCGGGCGGCGGTGCAGGCCCTCGATCCGCAGGGAACGGATCCAAACCTGCAGAAGATGGTGCTCGTGGGGCACAGCATGGGAGGGCTGCACGCGAAGATGATGGTGGTTGCGCCCGGCACGGCGATCTGGGACGCGATCGCGACGCGGCCTTTCGACCAGATGGAGATGCGGCCCGAATTGCGGGCGTTCGTCGCGCCGCTCTTCTTCTTCGAGCCGCTGCCCTTCGTGAAGCGCGTCGTGTACATCGCCACGCCGCACGCCGGCTCGTCGCTCGCCTCGCGGGCGGTGGGGCGGGCGGCGGCGGTGACGGTGCGGCAGCCCGCTGAATCGACCGCCGTCTACGAGGAGCTGAAGGTGCTCAACCCCGGCGTCCTCCAGAACGACTTCGAGCGGTCGCTGCCAACGACGGTGGACATCCTCGAGCCGGAGTCGGCGATCCTGCAGACGCTGCGCGGGCTGCGGACGCCGTGTTGGGTCACGACGCACAGCGTGATCGGCACCGCGCACGAATCGCTCACCGGCGGCCCGGGCGACTGCGTGGTGCCCGTCTCGAGCGCGAGGATCGAGGGGGTCGTGAGCGAGATCGAGGTGCCGGCGACACACACGCGGGTGCACCACCAGCCCGCGACGGTACGCGAACTCGAACGGATCCTCGCGCAGCACCTCCGTGAAACCGGTTCCTGATGGTTTCCCCACACGGTCGCCCGGAGGTGCGGCCGCCGGCATTCGAGCCGCACCTCGGCTGCGGCTCCGAATGCCCAAGCCCGCCGGGGCCATGGATGGCCCGCCGGGCGTATGGAAAGAAAAGGGCCCGTGGTTGGGGAAACCACGGGCCCGAGTGCGGCTATCGAGGTGTGGGTCTTTGGGGGGGGGGAACAGCCGCTGAAGAGAATCGTGTGTGTTCGGTTGGTGCCGGCATTTGCCGCCGACATCCAAAACATACCCGACGGTCGCCCCCGTGTCGAATCCGGAACGGACGAATTTTTTTCGCCGGCCAAAAGACGTGTGATTCGGCGGCGAAGATGCAAAATCCCGCGGTCGATCCGGCAGGACACCCGGTGTGAAACCTTGCGGCCGATGCGGCCTGTTCCGGCAACGGATTCTTCCGACCGGATTCGATTCCGGTAGGCTACTCAGCCACACCATCGAGACCAGCGAAAGGGCACCCGCCATGGCCGCCTCCCCCGTCGATCCGTTCTCCGCCCGCGCGACCTTCGACACGGGCTCCGGCCCGGCCATGCTCTACCGACTGCGGGCCCTCGACGACGCCGGGATCACCGACACATCCCGGCTGCCGTACTCGATCCGCACCATCCTCGAAGCCCTCCTGCGGACCTGCGACGATTACGAGGTGACGCAGGCCGACGTGAAGGCGCTCGCCACTTGGAACGCCGCCCGGCCCGCCGAGACCGAGATCCCGTTCAAGCCGGCCCGCGTCGTGCTCCAGGACTTCACCGGCGTGCCCTGCGTGGTGGACCTCGCCGCCATGCGGGCGGCGATGCGGCGGCTCGGCGGCGACCCGAAGAAAATCAATCCGCTCGTGCCGGTCGATCTGGTGATCGACCATTCCGTGCAGGTCGACTACTTCGGCGCGGCCGACAGCCTCGAAAAGAACGTCGAGGTCGAGTTCACCCGCAACGCGGAACGCTACGCGTTCCTGCGCTGGGGCCAGCAGGCGTTCCGGAACTTCCGTGTGGTGCCGCCCGCGATCGGGATCGTGCACCAGGTGAATCTCGAATACCTCGCCGGTTGCGTCTTCCTGCGCGATGACCCAGCAGCGGGGAAGGGGGGCCTCAAGGTCGCCGTACCCGACACGCTCGTCGGCACCGACAGCCACACGACGATGATCAACGGCCTCGGCGTCGTCGGCTGGGGCGTGGGCGGCATCGAGGCGGAGGCCGTGATGCTCGGGCAGGCGCTGTCGCTGCTCCTGCCCGAGGTCGTCGGCTTCGAGCTCACGGGCAGGCTTCCCGCGGGCGCGACCGCCACCGACCTCGTGCTCACCGTCACCGAAATCCTGCGCAAGGAGGGCGTGGTCGGGAAGTTCGTCGAGTTCTTCGGGGCCGGCCTGTCCGGCATGTCGCTCGCCGACCGGGCGACCATCGCGAACATGGCACCGGAATACGGTGCCACGATGGGATTCTTTCCGATCGACGCCGAAACGCTCGCCTATCTCCGGCTCACCGGCCGCGACGGTGCGCAGATCGAGCTCGTCGAGCGGTACACGAAGGAGCAGGGGCTCTTCCATACCGCCGCGGCGCCGATTCCGGAGTTCACGAAGCGGCTGTCGCTCGACCTCGGCAGCGTGGTGCCCAGCCTCGCCGGTCCGAAGCGGCCGCAGGACCGGGTGCCGCTCACGGAGGTCAAGAAGACGTTCGCCGAGTCGCTCACGGCCCCCACCGCCAAGCGCGGCTTCGCGCTCGAGGGAGAAGCCCTCGCCCGAACCGGTACGGTGCAGGACAACGGCCACTCCGCCACGATCCACCACGGGGCCGTCGTGATCGCCGCGATCACCAGCTGCACCAACACGAGCAATCCGAACGTGATGGTGGCGGCGGGGCTCGTGGCCCGGAAGGCCGTCGCCAAGGGCCTCACGACGAAGCCGTGGGTGAAGACGAGCCTCGCTCCCGGATCGCGCGTCGTCACCGACTACCTCGAGAAGTCCGGGCTCGACAAGGATCTCGACGCGCTCGGGTTCGAGACGGTGGGCTACGGCTGCACGACCTGCATCGGCAACTCCGGGCCGTTGCCCGATCCCGTGGCGAAGGCCGTCACCGACGGCGACCTCGTGGCCGCGGCCGTGCTCTCCGGCAACCGCAACTTCGAGGGCCGCGTCAATCCGCTCGTGAAGGCCAATTGGCTCGCGAGCCCCCCGCTCGTCGTGGCCTACGCGCTCGCCGGCACGACCGACATCGACCTCGCCCGCGACCCGATCGGGAAGGGCAGGGACGGCCGGGACGTGTTCCTGAAAGACATCTGGCCGACGGCCGACGAGGTCCGCGAGACGGTCGCGGCCGCCGTGCAGCCCGCGCAGTTCCAGGCCCGGTACGACAACGTGTGGCAGTCGAACCCGCGCTGGAACGCCGTGCCCACGAGCACGGGCGAACTCTACGACTGGGACGCGACGAGCACCTACATCCAGGAGCCGCCGTTCCTCGCCGAACTCACCCGCGAGCCGAGGGCGCCGGAGAGCGTGCGCGGGGCGCGGGTGCTTCTTGCGCTCGGCGACAGCGTCACGACCGACCATATCTCGCCGGCCGGCAGCATCGCGAAGACGAGCCCGGCGGGGCGGTATCTGGTCGAGCACGGGGTGCCTCCGGCCGACTTCAACAGCTACGGCGCCCGGCGCGGCAATGACCGCGTGATGACCCGCGGCACGTTCGCCAACATCCGCATCCGCAACCTCCTCGTGCCGGGCACGGAGGGGGGCGTGACGCGGCTGCTGCCGGGCAGCGACGTGATGTCGGTCTACGACGCGGCGGTGAAATACAGGGCGGCCGGTACGCCGCTGGTCGTGCTCGCGGGGGCGGAGTACGGCACCGGCAGCTCGCGCGACTGGGCCGCCAAGGGGACGATGCTGCTCGGCGTGCGGGCGGTGCTCGCGACGAGTTTCGAGCGCATCCACCGCTCGAACCTCGTGGGGATGGGCGTGCTGCCGCTCGTGCTTCCCGAGCCGTGGCAGCAGCTCGGGCTCACCGGCGAGGAGACGTTCGACATTCCCTTCGAGAGTCTCGCGCCGCGGACCACCGTGATCGTGAAGGTGCATCGTCCCGACGGGACGGTGCGTGAGATTCCGTGCCTCGTGCGGATCGACACGCCCGTGGAGCTCGACCAGTTCAAGGCGGGCGGCATCCTCCCGTTCGTGCTGCGGAAGCTCCTCGCAGGCTGACCGTGATCGCTGCGACTGCTGTCGGCGGCAGGCTTTGCGCAGGCCGCACCATTTCGCATTCGCCGCGGCGCGGCCGGGAGACGATCGCGCCGCGAATGCGCCGGCTCGGCCGCGCGGGTGCGGGTGGCTGGTTCGCGGGCCGGCCGGCCTGCTAGATTGACGTCCCGAAGCAGCCCGTCGGACATCGGGCTTCACCACTCGCAGTGTGCGGCGTTCCCGGTCGGGGATCGGCGTTCACAAAAAGGGAGTTTTCGTGGACAGCGCCACGCTCGATCGACCGTCGACAGCCGCACGCGGGGAACCGCGGGCCCATTCCCGCACCGCGATCACGCGACTCGTGCTCGAGGAGCTTGCCCGCGTCCGTCCGCAGGCCGCCCGCGGCAACCTCACGCCCGGCATGAGCCTCGCGGAGGCCGAGGTCGACACGATTGGCTTCCTCGACGCGGTGAACCGGATCGAGGGCCGCTACCAGATGCGGTTCCGCGAGGACTGGCTCGCCGGCGTGCGCACCTGCGGAGACCTCGTGGAGTGCATCGCCGAGCACATGTTCGACAACGCGGATCGCGTCGGCGGAGGGGCCTCCCCGCGGTTCGAGCCGCAGCCGCAGGGTGCGGCCGTGGCGCGGCCCGACGCTTCCGCCATCGACGCCGCGAGCGACCCGTTCCCGGAGTGTGCGGCGCTCGAGGAACGGCTGGCGGCGCTGGAGGCGGCGGGCCTCGAAAACCCGTTCCTGCTTGCCAACGAGGCGGTCAGCCGCCGGGTGGCCCGGATCGACGGCCGCGACGTGATCAGTTTCACCAGTTTCGACTACCTCGGCCTCGCCGCACATCCCGACGTGGCCCGCGCGGCGAAGGACGCGATCGACCGGTTCGGCACGAGCGCGTCGGCGAGCCGGATGGTGGGTGGCAACAACACGCTCCTCGACGCGCTCGACGAGGAGCTCGCGGCATTCCTCGGCACCGAGCGGGCCGTCGTGTTCCCCTGCGGCTACGGCACCAACGCTTCGCTGTTCAACCACCTGTTCGGCGCAGGCGACCTGATCCTCTACGACGAGCTCGCCCACAACAGCATCATGCAGGGAGCGAACGCCTCGAAGGCCGGCAAGCGTTCGTTCCGCCACAACGATCACGCCCAGCTCGACGGCCTCCTCCGCGACCTGCGGCCGCAGTACCGGCGCGTGGTCGTGGCGATCGAGGGCGTTTACAGCATGGACGGCGACTATCCCGACCTGCCGCGATTCATCGAGGTCAAGAAGCGTCACGACGCCCTGCTCTACGTGGACGAGGCCCATTCGCTCGGCACGATGGGGCCGGGCGGCCGCGGCATCTGCGAGTTCTTCTCCGTCGATCCGGCCGATGGCGACCTCTGGATGGGCACGATCAGCAAGGCCCTCGGCGCCGGTGGCGGCTATCTCGCGGGCCGCGAGCGGCTGATCCGCTACCTGGGCTGCACCACGCCCGCGTTCGTGTTCTCGACCGCCTGCTCGCCGCCGAACGCGGCCGCAGCCCTCGAGGGCCTGAAGGTGATCCAGCGGGAGCCGTGGCGGGTGACGCGGCTCCGCGAGCGCTCGGAGCTGTTCCTCAAGCTGGCCCACGACTGCGACCTCGACACGGGCGAGAGTGGCGACACGCCCGTGATCCCGATCATCCTCGGCAGCTCGACCCGGGCGATCCGCGTCTCGCAGATGCTGCTCGAGCGGGGCATCAATGCCCGCCCGATCCTCTATCCAGCCGTCCGCGAATCGGCGGCCCGCGTGCGGTTCTTCCTCACGGCCGAGCACACCGAGGACCAGATCGTGCGGGCGGTGGCGACGCTGGCGGACGTCGTGCGCGAGACCGGCAGCTAGCCCGGGCCCGCCACCGAAGACTGCGGAGACCCTCCCGGACGTCGGGGAATTCCTCAGGTCGCGAGGCCGAGGTCGCCGACGACGGTTCGAGAGCGTCGTGGTCTGGAGGGGGCATGGTCCGGGAAGCAAGCATCGCGATCGTCGCCGCGCCGAAGGCGTTCCGCGGCCACACCGGGCTGATCCAGCAGAACGCGGTGGACAGCTGGCGGCAGCTCGGCCGCGACGTCGAGATCCTGCTCGGTGGGGACGTCGAGGGCCTGGGGTATGTCGCGGCCGCCGCCAGGGCGGTGCGGCTCGGGCCGCTGGCCCCGGGGGTCGACGGGCCGCCACGGGTCGACGACCTGTTCGCCAGGGCGCGGATGGCGACGCGGGCCGACCTGCTGGTCTACGTCAACGCCGACATCATGCTGATGCCCGACTGGCTCGCGGCCGTGCGCGACGCGGCGCGGCGGGTCGCCGGCCGATTCCTCCTGATCGGCCGTCGCATCGACGTCGACGTGGAGGAGCGGATCAGCCTCGACGATCCCCTCGCCCGGATCGACCTCCTCGACCGTGTCCGACGGCTGGGCCGCCCGGCGGCGCGGGTGTGCAAGGATTATTTCGTGTTCCGCCGCGAAGACTTCACCCACACCCCGCCCTTCACGCTCGGCCGTGCGTACTGGGACAACTGGATGGTCCACGACGCCGGTATCCGGGGCCTGCCCGTGGTGGACATCACCTCCTGCGCCACTGCCGTGCATCAGAACCACGACTACGCCCACCTCGCCGGCGGAAGGCTCTCAGCTTACGTCACGAGCGCGGGTGCACGTGAGAACCGGCGGCTCGCCGGTGGCAGCAGGATGATCACGGGGGCGGCGGCATCGTGGCGCATGCTCCCGGGCGGCCGCCTGGAGCGCGTCTCCCTTCCGGCGATCGTGTCGTTTTCCGCCGACCTCCCGCGGTTCGTGGGGCTTTCGCTGGCGGTGGCAGCATCCGGCGCCGCGCAGTACGCCCGTCAGGCGACGTGGCGGGCGGGCGCTGTCCCGCACCCCACGCCGGCCAGGCCGGCGGCGCCGAGCCGAAGATGCCGTCGCGCCAGGCGGCCTGATACCGCCGTACGAACGAGTCGGTCACGACCAGCAGTGCCGGCAGGAACATGAGCTCCGCGACGGTCGCAGCGGCCACGGCCGCGCATGCGAGCCGGCCAAACCCGGCGAGCGACGGCACCGAACTCGCCGTGACGGCCGCGAAGCCGACGGCAAGGACGATTCCGCCGAGCACGATCGGGTTGCCCGTTTCCGCCACCGCCCGCCGCACCGCCGTGGCGATCGACACGCCGTCCCTCCGCTGCCGAGACACGGCGGAGAGCACGTGCACCGTGTCGTCGACGGCGAGGCCGAGGCACACGTTGAACACGATCACGGTCGCCGGGTCGAGCGCCCGCCCCGTGAGCACGACGATCGCCGCGATCGCCGCGAGCGGGAAGACGTTCGGCACGAGGCTCACGAGTCCCGCGAGCGGCGACCGGAAGGCGACCGCGAGGATCGTGCCGATCACCGCCACCTCCAGGAGCAGGCTCGCGCCGAGGTCTCGGACGAGTTGGCGCACATTTCGAGCCGACAGGACCGACATGCCCGACAGGGTGAAATCCCAGCCCGGGCGGTCAACACGCAGCCCGGCGAGCCGGCTGTCGATGCCGGCGTAGGCCGCCTCGAGCGTCCGCGAGCCGAGATCGGGCACGCGCGAACGGACGATGGCCGCGTGGCCGGTGGGATCCACCATCTCGCGCACGTCCGCCGGGTCGAGCCGCCGGCGGGCCCGGTCAGGAATCCCGCTGACGATCGTCGCGAGCGAGAGGGGCGGGGCGAGCCTGCCATCCACTTCGATCGCCCGCTGGACCGCCGTGATCGCCTCGAGCACCCGGGGGTCGCG
>RFPF01000112.1 GCA_009926295.1 Planctomycetia bacterium | reverse complement strand
CCTCGGTGGGGCTGCGCGAAAGGACAGCCCGCCACGTGGCGACGATCCGCGCGTCGGGATCGTCTCCGGCCTCGCGGATCGAGCGCGCGGCGACCTGCTTCGCCGCCTCCACGACGAGCGGGCTGTTGAGCAACGCGAGCGACTGCTGAGGCACGGTGGTGCGCGAGCGGACGTGCACCGCCGTATCGGGATTCGCGACGTCGAACACGCGCATGATGCCCGGCACGTCCTGGCGGTCGAGCGAGCCGTAGAGGGATCGCCTCGACATCGAGGAAACCGCGAGCGGATCGATGCCGGGGCCACCGGCCCGGGAGCGGTCGAGCGTGCCGGCGGCGGCGAGCAGGCTGTCGCGCCACGGCTCCCAGTCGAGCCGGCGGCGGTTCGCCCTGCCGAACAGACGGTTCTCCGGGTCGCGGGCGGTGGTGTCTGCAGGGCCGGCCGAGGCTTGTCGCCATGCCGCGCTCGTCACGATCTCGCGGTGCAGCCAGCGCAGGCTCCATTTTCCTTCATCGACAAATCGGCGGGCGAGGTCGTCGAGCAGTTGAGGATGGCTCGGCGGCTCGCCACGAAGGCCCAGGTCGCCCGGGGTTTCGAGGAGTCCGCGGCCGAAGTGGTGGGTCCAGGCCCAGTTGACGAGGACGCGGGCTGTGAGCGGATTGGCCGGATCGACGATGGCGCGGGCCAGGTCGAGCCGGCCGCTCGAGCGGCGATCGACCGCCGTGCCGCCGAGCACCATGGGCAGCCGCCGCTCCACCTGCGGGCCGTGCTTCGCGGGATTGCCCCGCACGAACACGTGGCTGTCGACGGGCTTCGCGCGATCGACGAGCGCCATCGCGCGTGGCGGCCCGCCCGCCCGGGCGAAATGCTTCGTGATCTCCTGCTTCCGCCGCCGTTGTTCCGTCGATTCACCGCGCAGGGCCAGCCGCATCGCGTCGGCCCGCGGCACGACGAACGGCGAGCCCTCCGGCCCGAAGAGTTGTTGCAGTGCCGCGACCCCGGACGCCTCGTCGGAGTCCTGCGCCGTGCCGCCGGCCCATTCCGGGGCGACTCGGGCGACGAGCCGTCCGTAGGCCTCGGCGAGTTGCCGCAGCGTCGCAGGGCGCGCGGAGGCGAGCTCGACACGCACGAGCGGATTGACCGTCTTCGAGTCCGGAGCCTCGCCCCATCCGGCGACGATCGCCTCCATGCCCGCGGCGATCTCGCCGTCGGCGAGCCCCCGGAGCGCGGCCCACGGCCCGAGGATCGGGTGCGCGGCGTCGGCATTGCCGACCCGCTGCGCGAGCCGATCGAGCACGAGCTGCTGCAGGTCGTACCCGTCGCCGAGCTGCGGAGGGCGATGGTCGGCGCCGCGTTTCGTCGGCCGGGCCGTTTCGAGGAAATAGTCGGCCGCGTGCGCGACGGCTTCGCGGACGGCGCGCACGTGCACCGCGGCCTCGTGGTCGGCGAGGGCTTGGCGGAGATCGGCGAGCTTCTGCGCGAACACCTCGGCCTCCGGCCCGGCGGGCGGATCGCCGATCACCGGTAGTTCCTCCGGGATCTCGCAGCTCGCGAAGATTCCGTGGAGCGCGTAGTAGTCCTCCGAGGAGATCGGCTCGTACTTGTGGTCGTGGCACCGGGCGCAGGCGGCCGTGAGCCCCATCAGGCCGCGGGTGACGAGGTCGATCCGGTCGTCGATGATGTCGTGGGTGTTGCCGAGGAACGTGCGGCCCACGGTGAGAAAGCCGAGCGCGGCGAGATCCTCCCGCGGCACCGGCGGTGCGACCTCGTCGGCGGCGAGCTGGAGCGTGACGAACCGGTCGTAGGGCAGGTCGGCGTGCAGTGCCCGCACGACCCAGTCGCGATACGTCCAGGCGAACGGATAGAGGGGCGACTGCGCGTCGAACGCATAGCCCATCGTGTCGGCGTAGCGGGCGAGATCGAGCCACTTTCGCGCCCAGTGTTCGGCGTGTTCCCGGGAAGTGAGCAGGCGATCGACGAGCGCGAGGTAGGCGGCTTCGGAGGGATTCGCACAGAACGCATCGGCTTCGTCGGCCGTGGGTGGCAGGCCGGTGAGATCGTACGACAGCCGGCGGACGAGATCGCGTGGCGCGGCCCGCGGCGACGGGGGGAGTCCGGCGGCCGTGAGCCCGGCAGCGATGAAGCGATCGAGCTGCGTTGCCTGCCACGCAGCGCGCAGGTCGGCCGGGAACGTGGGGGCGAGTTCGGGTGCGACGCATCGGGCGGGGGGCGTGAACGCCCAGTGCGTGGCGCGGGCCGTGGCGATCCGCTCCGCCATCTCTTCGGCGCGGCTCGGTGGCGGGGCGTTGTCGTCGCCCCCCGGGCCGCTCCATGGAGCCCCGGAGGCCACCCACGACTCGAGCACACCAATCTCATCGTCGGTGAGCCGGCCGGTGGGCGGCATGCCGACGTCGCCCGCATGGCGAATGACCGCGATCAGCCGGCTCTTCGCCGCGTCGCCGGGCACGACGACGGGGCCGGCTTCGCTCCCCTGGAGCAGCGCCCGGCGGCTGTCGAGCCGCAGGCCCGCCTCGGCCACTTTCGCCCCGTGGCACTCCTGGCACTTTGCCACGAGCAACGGCCGCACGCGCGACTCGAAATCGCGGGCGGCATCCGCCCGAGCCGGGCCTGGAGTCAATGATGCGGCCGCCGCGGCGAGAAGCGCGAGGTGGGAAACGGCTGCCCGCATGGAGGCGGCTCCGTCGTCGGCCCGAGGCAGGTGGGAATGGGCGATATAGGACTCGAACCTATGACCCCTAGCTTGTCGAGCTAGTGCTCTAACCAACTGAGCTAATCGCCCTGCGAACCGAAGATGGTTGAGTCTCCCGCCGAACATCGGTCGAGTCAAGCGAGCCGGGCAAGCCATGCCGTTCGTCCACGTCGCGATGCAGTGGCAGCCTGCACCGCTCCCCCGCAAAATAGCCCGCCTTCGTCGTCCTCGGGGTGACGAAACGTCCGCGTGTCGCTCAATCCGCATGTTCTCCGCAGCCCGCCTGAACCCCGTGCCCGACATCGCCGGATTCCGGCCCGCGATCCGTTCGGCCAGCGGCTGGGCAACGCGTCGCTACGGCGTGGCCGTGACGACGGACGTCGTCGGCCTCGACCTCAAGGGGGATCTCGACGGGGAGGAAATCATGATCGCGACGGCGTGCGATCCCGAGACGACGCTGTTTCTCGTCGCGCACCTCTTCGGCCACACGGTGCAATGGAACACGAGCGCCGCGGCCCGGGACCTGGGAATGATCGCACCGACCGCCATGCCCCCCGGCCGCCTCGGGGACGTCACCTCCTACGAGATCGAGGCGTGCCGGTACGGTCTGACCCTGCTGCACGAAGCGGGCGTGCACGACCTCGACCAGTGGCTCGCCGACTATGCCGCCTGCGACCGGGCGTATCTCGGACACTTCTACGCCACGGGCACGATCGGCGAGTTCCGCCGGTTCTGGCGCGACGGCCAGCCGCTCCTCGAGCCATTGCCGATCCCCGCCTTCGTGCCGCGGCGCTGGCGACTGCGGAGCGGCGGGATCGTGGTCTGAGGGTTGCCCCTCGCGTGCCGCGTTCGATAGGTTGTGCGAGGCACCCGCACCACTTTCTCGCTTCTCCGATCCGGTCACCAATGCCCAGAGTCGCCCTTCCCGACGGCGCCGTCCGTGAGTTTCCCGCAGGCACGCGGCTCTCGGACGTGGTCGCCGAAATCATGCCCGGCGCCGCCGCCGGCAAGGGGAAGAAAGGCAAGCCGATCGCGGCCCTCCTCGACGGCACGGCCGTGGGGCTCGACGCGTCCCTGCCAGCCGAGGGCACGCCCGCGCTCGAGGTGCTCTTCAAAGGTGATGCGCGGGCGCTGCCGGTGATGCGCCACTCGGCGGCGCACGTGATGGCCCGCGCGGTGATGCGGCTCTTCGAAGGCGTGGAGCTCGCCTTCGGCCCCACTGTCGGTGCCGGCTTCTACTACGACATGCGGGCCAGCCGGCCGATCACCGACGAGGACCTCCCGAAGATCGAGGAGGAGATGCGGCGGATCATCGCCGCCGACGAGGCGTTCGAGCGGGTGGAGGTGCCGCGCGTGAAGGCCGTGGAAATCGTCCGCGGCTTGAACCAGCCGCTGAAGGCGGAGCACATCGAGACGGGCCTCGCCGAGCACCCGACGCTCTCCTTCTACCGCCAGGGTGAATTCGTCGATCTCTGCCGCGGGCCGCACGTGCCGAGCCCGGGCTGCATCGGGGCCTTCAAGCTCACGAACATCGCCGGCGCCTACTGGAAGGGCGACGCCAACAACGCCCAGCTCCAGCGGCTCTACGGCACGGCCTGGTTTTCCCAGGAGGACCTCGACGCCCACGTGGCGGCGCTCGAAGAGGCCCGCCGTCGCGACCACCGCGTGCTCGGCAAGCAGCTGGATCTCTTCACGACGAGTCCGCTCGTCGGCTCCGGGCTCGTGCTCTGGATGCCGAAGGGGGCGGTGCTGCGGAGCACGCTCGAATCGTTCGTTCGTGAGGAGCTCGCGGCCCGCGGCTACCAGCCCGTGTACACGCCGCACATCGGCAAGGTCGATCTCTACAAGATCTCGGGCCACTATCCGTATTACGCCGACAGCCAGTTCAAGCCGATCGTGATGGCCGAGGACGAGCAGTATCTCTTGAAGCCTATGAACTGCCCGCACCACACGATGATCTACAAGGCGCGGCCGCACAGCTACAAGGATCTGCCCCTGCGGCTGGCCGAGTTCGGCACCGTCTACCGCTACGAGCAGTCGGGCGAGCTCGGCGGGATGACGCGGGTGCGCGGGTTCACGCAGGACGACGCCCACATCTTCTGCACGCCCGAGCAGGTGGAAGGGGAGGTCGAGGGCTGCATCGACTTCACTTTGAAGGTTTTGGAGAGCCTGGCCTTCGACAACTTCCGTGTGCGGCTCGGGTTCCGCGATCCCGCGAGCGACAAATATGTGGGCCCGCCGGAGCGCTGGAACGAGGCGGAGGCTGCGATCGAGCGCGTGGCCCGGCGGATGAACCTCCCGGGCTGCGAGCCCGAGCCGGGCGAGGCGGCGTTCTACGGGCCGAAGATCGACTTCGTCGTCAACGACTCGCTCGGCCGCGAATGGCAGCTCGGCACCGTGCAGCTCGACTACAACCTGCCGAGCAGGGAACGCTTCGACCTCGAATACATCGGGGCCGACAACGCCAAGCACCAGCCCGTGATGATCCACCGGGCGCCGCTCGGGAGCATGGAGCGGTTCGTGGGCGTGCTCATCGAGCACTTCGCCGGCGCGTTTCCACTCTGGCTTGCGCCCGAGCAGGTGCGGGTGATCCCGGTGAGCGAGAAGAGCGAGGCGTATGCCCGAGAGGTGAAGGCGCGGCTCGAGGCGGCGGGGCTCAGGACGGGCTTGGATCTCGCGGCGGAAAAACTCGGTGCCAAGATCCGCACGGCGCAGCTCGACCTCATACCGATGATGGTCGTGTGCGGCCCGCGCGACGAGGCGGCCGGCACCGTGAGCCTTCGCGACCGGCTCGACGGGGATCTCGGGGCGATGAGCCTCGAGGCCGCGGTCGAGCGGCTCCGCGACGAGAACGCCCGCCGCGCCGTCCGCCACAAGCCGAAGCCGCTCGTGCTTCCGGGCGGCGACGCGACGGGCGGCGTGGAGCCGGACGGCGAAGACTACTGAGCCCGCGGGTCATGCCACGGTTCGCCATCCTCGAACACACCGGCGCTCCCGACGATCCCGCCGGCCGACACTTCGACCTTCTGCTCGAGGCGGGTGACTCGTGCCGCACGTGGCGGCTGGCAACGCTGCCGGAGCCGGGTGGTCCGGCCGTCGTCGCGGTCGAACTGCCGCCGCACCGACTGGCCTGGCTCGACCACGTGGCAGGCGACGTCTCCGCCGGCCGCGGCTTCGCCCGACGTATCGATGCCGGCACCTACGAGCTGGGGTCGGCTGACGCCGTCGAGTTCGCGTCGGTCACGCGCTGCGTGGTCGCCGTTGCGGGGGAGGCGCACACCGGACGGCTGCGGGTCGAATCCGTCGGCGGCGGCTGGTCCGTGCGGCTTGATTGAGGCCGCGGTCGCCGGTTGGCATGATGGTGGTCGCGTGAATCGATGCGTGTTGGATCACCTGGATGAAGATGACGATGCCCGCGGACTCCTCGCCTCCTCGCCGTCCTCGCAGTCATCGTCACGCAAACGTGGCGGCGCACGTCATGGCGCTGTGCATCACGTCGTTCCTGACCGCGGCCACCCGCGCGGCTGAACCCGCCGCCGAGACGATCCGGCTCTGGAAGGGCGATGCGCCCGCGGCGCTGGGCACTGCGGATCACGACGTGCCGGTCGTCTTCTGGTGGCCGGCGACGGGGGTGAAGGAGCCGACGGCGGCGGTCGTCGTCTGTCCGGGGGGCGGCTACGGCGGGCTCGCCGACCACGAGGGGAGCGACTACGCCAAGTGGCTCAACTCCCAGGGCATCGCCGCCTTCGTGCTCCGCTACCGGCTCGGCAGCAAGGGCTACCGGCATCCAGTCATGCTCGGCGACGTGTCGCGGGCCATGCGGCTCGTGCGGGCGGAGCACGCCCGGCTCGGCGTCGATCCAGAGCGAGTTGGCGTGATGGGCAGTTCGGCGGGTGGCCACCTCGCCCTCACGCTCCTGACGCACGGCGACGACGGCGATGCCACCGCGGCAGACCCGTTCGATCGGCAGCCCTCGCGGGCGACCCTCGGCATCCTCTGCTACCCGGTCGTCAGCATGCTCGCGGCCAACGGCCACGCCGGCTCGCGCCGCAACCTGCTCGGCGAGAATCCTCCCGAGGAGCTCGTGCGCGAGCTTTCCGGCGAACTGGCCGTCAACGACGAGACTCCGCCCGTCTTCGTGTGGCACACGGTCGAGGACAAGGCGGTGAAGCTCGAGGGCGTGCTCGACCTGGCGGCGTCGCTGCGGCGGCACGGCAGGCCGTTCGAACTGCACGTCTACGAGAAGGGCGCGCACGGCATCGGGCTTGGCTTCAAGCCCTACGACGGCTTCACGCCGGAGCGGCTGCACCCCTGGACCGTCGAGTGCCGTCGATGGCTTGGTGAGCAGGGCTTCGTGGGCCGCTGACGCGGTGCATACGGTTCGTCAGGCGGCGTGGACCGGGGCCCCCAGGCACCGCCACGGCCACCGCGGTTGCCTCCGGCATGTCGGCGGCGAGCGTATGATGATGGCCTCGGCCGGACGGCCGCCCGACCGTGCAGCACCCGTGCCGCCAGGAGACTCGCCCCATGAAGCCCCGTGAAGTGCTCGCGATGTGCCGCGAGAAGGAAGTGAAGGCGGTCGATCTGAGGTTCACCGATTTCCTCGGGGCGTGGCAGCACTTCACGATCCCGGTCGGCAAGCTGGAGGAGGACACGTTCGAAGACGGCCTCGGCTTCGACGGCTCGAGCATCCGTGGTTGGCAGGCGATCAACGAGAGCGACATGCTGCTCGTGCCGGTGCCCGAGACTGCCGTGGTCGATCCGTTTGCCACGATCCCCACGCTCGTGCTCGTCTGCAACGTGCAGGACCCGATCACCCGCGAGGACTACTCCCGCGATCCGAGGAACGTGGCTCGCAAGGCCGTGAACTACCTCAAGGGCACGGGCATCGCAGACACCTGCTTCATCGGCCCGGAGGCCGAGTTCTTCGTGTTCGACGACGTGCGGTTCGACCAGAACGCCCACGAGGGCTACTTCCACGTCGATTCCGTCGAGGCCGAGTGGAACCGTGGCCGCGAGGAACTGCCGAACCTCGGCTACAAGCTCCGGCACAAGGAGGGCTACTTTCCCTGCCCCCCGTCGGACCAGCTGATGGACATCCGCAACGAGATGATGCTCACGATGATCCAGTGCGGGATCGACGTCGAGGCCCAGCACCACGAGGTGGCCACGGCGGGGCAGTGCGAGATCGACATGCGATTCCAGGAGCTCGTGCGCATGGCCGACCAGATGTGCCTCTACAAGTACATCGTGCGGAATGTGGCCCGGCGGCACGGCAAGACGGTCACGTTCATGCCCAAGCCGATCTACGGCGACAACGGCTCCGGGATGCACACCCACATCTCGCTCTGGAAGGAGGGGCACCCGCTTTTCGCCGGCTCGGGCTACGCCGGCCTCTCGGAGATGGCCCTCCATGCGATGGGCGGCATCCTCCGGCACGCGCCGGCGCTCCTGGCGATCACCAATCCCACCACGAATTCCTACAAGCGGCTCGTGCCGGGCTACGAGGCGCCTGTGAACCTCGCCTACTCGCAGCGCAACCGCTCGGCGAGCTGCCGGATCCCGATGTATTCGGCGAGCCCGAAGACGAAACGAATCGAGTTCCGCTGCCCCGACCCGACCTGCAACCCGTACCTGGCATTCTCGGCGATCCTGCTCGCGGCGATCGACGGCATTCAGAACAAGATCAACCCGGGCCCGCCGCTCGACCGCGACATCTACGATCTGCCGCCGGAGGAGCTCGCCAAGGTGCCGAAGGCCCCGGGCTCGCTCGACGAGGCCCTTGGTGCCCTCGAGCACGACCATGAGTTCCTCCTGCGCGGCGACGTGTTCACGGAGGATGTGATCGCCACCTGGATCCGCTTCAAGCGGGAGAAGGAGATCCAGCCGATGCGCCTCCGTCCGCATCCGTACGAGTTTTGCCTGTACTACGACGCGTGAGTCGGCGGCACGCCGGCTCCCGGGACACGGGGCGCCCGAGGCCTCCCCTTTCCAGCTGAGGAGGCTCGGGGCTGCCCGTGCCCTCGAGCGGGCTGTGGGAGCGAGCGCAGCCATGGATGGCGAAAGCGAAGCGGACACGCAGAGAGCCGAGGCCTGGAGGGCCGGCGAACGTCAAGCGAGAGGGTCGGGCAGTCACGAGCCGGCTTGGGCGAGTTCAGAGGAACGTGCGAGCGCACGACCTACCAGCACGTCCTGCCGCCGT
>RFPF01000111.1 GCA_009926295.1 Planctomycetia bacterium | reverse complement strand
ATCTACATGCTCCACCAGGCAGAAGAGCACCTTGGTGATCGGTTTCGCCGCTACACGAATGAACGGATCGGCGGCGGACTTGAGGCGCTGACCCCTGGCGTTACATTCTGGATCAATTCGCTGGGCGTGTGGCTGGTCGATATCGTCGCGTTATACCTGGCATGGCTCATTTCACCGTCGGCGGGGCTGGTTGCCGCATACTTAGCGCTGCTCAACGGAACAGCCCACATCATCCAAGGCATGATGCTGCGAGAGTACAACCCTGGGCTGGCCACCTCAGTCGCACTTTTCCTTCCAGTCGGTGGCTCGTGCGTGTGGGTCGTGGGAATGAAGGACGGGCCTATGCCGCATATACTCGGTTTTTCAGCCGCACTTGGCGTGCATGCCGTGATCATCGCGCACGTGGCACGGCGATTGGCCCGCCTGCGCAAGGGAGCCGAACCGAGCGATGCATCAGACTCGCGATAGAATCTCGCGGCATGGATAATCCCGTTGTCGCGAGCCGCCGATCGCCACCGATCCCACGTCGCTGATCTCTGGCATTTGATGTACACGACAATCACGCGATGCCTGGCGCTCGGTCTTTGCCTCGCGGCCGACGCGTTCGACAGCAGGCAGCCGGCTGCAGTGCTTGACCTGTCGGGCTGGAGTCTGACGCTGCCGATTGAGACAGATCGAGCGGGTACGCCAGACGAGGTCCGACAGCCAGACCTTGCCTCCTTTGAGCATCCCCGATGCTTCCACGTCAGCGAGCGCGGCGATGGTGTCGTCTTTCGGGCCCATTGCGGTGGGCCGACGACGAAAGGATCGAGCTTCCCGCGTTGTGAACTGCGGGAAATGACGGACGGTGGAACGAGGCGAGCCTCATGGAAGACAGACGGCAACGTCATCCATTCGCTGGTGATGCGGGCGGCCATCACGGCCACGCCGGAAGTCAAGCCGCACGTGGTGTGTGCGCAGATCCACGACGCGGAAGACGATTTATTGATGATCCGTCTCGAAGGAACGAAACTCATCATCGAGCGAAATGCGGTCGGGGACGTGGTGCTCGAGACTCGCTACCAGCTGGGGACTCCTTTCGATCTCAAGATTCAGGCTGGAGCCGGAGCGGTCGACGTCTGGTACAACGGCAGACACAGCTTACGGTGGGCCGTGTCGAAAGCGGGATGCTATTTCAAAGCTGGTTGTTACACACAATCGAATCCGAGCAAGGGTGACGCGCCGGCGTCCTTTGGCGAGGTTGTCGTTCACACGCTTCTCGTCGAGCATGAACCACTGCCATGACACCGAGCCAGCGCGTGAAGCGGAGCCGGACGCTGCCATGGATTCCGGACACCGCACGCTGATTGTGCGAAACAAAGGCGCCGTGATGCCTTTGAAACCCGATGGTTCCTCCCTGAAAGACCCGCACCGGGGTACACGATCCGCACATTCGCCGTGCGGGGACTCACAGGCGGTGTCGGAAAGGGCGGACCGAACCAGGTGCTGCAGCAGGCCACGTCTCGTACGTTGATTCCAACGCTCAGGTTCTTGAGGCGGGCTGCCGAGCCTGGTCGTTCGGATTCGGGAGGTTTGATCCTCGATGCATGTTCTCGCAGCTGTCGCTCTGCTGTTGGTGGCCGAGGCGAGCCCCCTGAGGCCGGGTGATTATTCGCGCACGGTGCAGGTGGATGGGAGTGAGCGAAGCTATTTGGTGCACGTGCCGCCGCAGTACGTCGCGGATTCGCCCACGCCGGTCGTGTTGGCTTTGCACGGCGGGGGAGCGAACGCCCGCAACATGATCGCCTTCAGCGGCCTCAACCAGAAGGCGGATCAGGCGGGGTTCATCGTGGTTTACCCCGAGGGAACCGGCCGCCTGGAGCGAATGCTGGCCTTCAACGCGGGCAACTGCTGCGGTCAGGCAGCCGCCCGTAATGTGGATGACGTCGCCTTTGCTCGGCACGTCCTGGATGATTTGGAGGGAATTGCAAATGTGGATCGCCGTCGTGTTTTTGCCACGGGAATGTCAAACGGCGCCATGATGGCCTACAGGCTCGCATCCGAAATGTCGGAGCGTATCGCCGCGATCGCCCCCGTCAGCGGGCCGATGGGCACGAAGGAGTGCCGTCCCGGCCGCGCCGTGTCCGTCATGCACTTCCATGGCGATGCCGACGAGTTCGCCCCATTTTCGGGCGGCAAAGGCCGTGGGCCATCCGGCACAGACTTCTACTCAGTGGATCACTCGATCCAAGCGTGGGTGGATGCCAACGAGTGCAAGAAAAGCCCTCGCACGACACAATTGCCGGATCGCGAGAAAGATGGCACGACTGTGAAGCAGGTGCGATACGAGTCCGGCAAAGAAGGGGCGGAAGTGGTGTTGGTGGTCATCGAAGGCGGTGGGCACACCTGGCCGGGAAACGAGCCCCGCATGCGGTCCCTCGGTGTGTCCACGCGGGACATATCGGCCAACGACATGATGTGGGAGTTCTTCCAGCAACACCCCATGAAATGATTTCCGTCAGCCGAACCAGACGATGCAGCGGGCTCGCGATAAAATCAGCCAGTGTGGTTCGCAGATGGTCGCGGTGCGCGGATCGACATCGTTCGGACACCTCCTCGGTGCGATCGAGTCGCTGAAACGAAAGAAGGTTGATGCGTGTCCACTTCACTTCACAAGATGATTTCCGCCGAGGCGATCGGCACGTTCGGCCTGGTATTCGCGGGCACCGCGGCCATCGTCGTAAACAGCGGCGGCGCGATATCCCAGGTCGGGGTCGCCCTGACCTTCGGTCTTGTCGTGTTCGCCATGATCGCTGCAGTCGGCGATGTATCCGGCGCTCACTTGAACCCGGCGGTCACGTTCGGCTTGTATGTCGCGCGGCGATTCCCAGGCCGTCTCGTGGTTCCGTACGTTCTGAGCCAGTGTGCCGGGGCAGTCCTCGCAAGTCTGGTCGTGCGGTTCTTGTTTCCGGCCGACGTCGGCCTCGGTGCCACCGTCCCGGCCGGGCCTCCTCACCAGTCGTGGGTGCTGGAGGTGCTCCTGACCGCCGGGTTGATGTTTGTGATCCTCAGCGTTTCCGACGATGGGAGTGGACACAGGATCATGGCTGGCCTCGCCATCGGTGCCGTCGTCGCCGTGGAGGCGCTCTTTGCCGGCCCGGTCAGTGGAGCCTCCATGAATCCGGCGCGATCCCTCGGGCCGGCCCTTGTTTCCTGGCAGCTCGGGTCGCTGTGGCTCTACATGACCGCCCCCGTCATCGGCGCAGCCCTGGCGGTTCCCGTCTGCCGTTGCGTACGTGGAGCCGGGTGCTGCTCCGTCCCTGCTCGAGGGTCACCGTGACCGTCGTCCATGGAGTCGTTGTAGGGTTTGGGGCGCCCGGCAACCTCGGCTGCCCACTGTTCAAGGGCCGGGGCCGGGCCTGCCGCTGGTGCGATCACCCGCGTCAGAATTCTTCGTTTCAGGTGTCCATGAAGTGTTCGAAACGCGGGACGTGACGGAAACGAACAGCCACATGCAGCCACCACGGGCGCGTATCTACTGGTTCCCCGCGAAAACATACGGATGGGGGTGGGGACTCCCGATCCGTTGGCAAGGGTGGGTGGTTCTCGTGGCGTTCGTGCTTGTGTTGATCGCACTGAGCGTACTCGTGAACCCGGCGAGGAATCCGGCCACGTTCGTGTTCGGAGTCGTGATCGCGTCGTGTGCGACGGTTTGCATCTGCTGGATACGGGGAGAGCCACCACGCTGGCGATGGGGAGAGGATGTCGAATCCGGGCCCGGCGATTCAGCGGGCCGGCGATGAACTGTGACGCGGCGGCTCGGGGTGCAATCGGGGCGTCTCGTCGCCATGGTCGGACTTGTTCGCGCCTTGCCAGCAGGCCGCCGGTCCCGGTACGATACTCCCCCGGTGGGGGGCCTGGCCTGGTCCCCGAGTTCCTCGTCTGCAGGAGACAGTTGAATGATCGTGCGAAGGAGTCTCTGCCTGGGTGTCGCCTGCCTCGCAGGCACGCTGGTGCTCGGTGGCGCGGGTCTTGCCATGGCCGCCACAAAACTCTGGGAGTGTAACCGCTGCCATCAGCAGTATCAGGGCGACAATCCCCCACGGTTCACCAAGTGCCCGGCAACGGACAACAAGCAGACCCATTGGTGGATCCAGAAGAACTGAAGCGACGGCCGGGCGAGCTCGGAGGCTTCTGCCGAGATCCTCGTCCACGGCCAGATGGACGTCCGTCGATTCGTGAAAGGAGCATCCGTGCCCAAAAAGTCGGCCAAGATCGTGCTCCTTTCGGGCGGCAACCCCCAGATCGCAAAGGCGGACGGGGCGGCGCCGGTCAAGGACTACATCGCCGCGATGCCCGGCTGGAAACGCGAGGTGGGGCGGCAACTCGATCGGCTGATCGTCGAGACCGTGCCGCACGTCTGCAAGGCCGTCAAATGGAACTCCCCGCTCTACGGCATCGAGGGGAGAGGCTGGTTTCTCGGGTACCACTGCTTCACGAAGTACGTCAAAGTCTCGTTTTTTCGCGGAGCCGCCCTGCGTCCGATGCCACCCGGAAAGTCGAAGCAGAAGGACGTCCGATACCTCGACATCCATGAAGACACTCCGCTCGATGAGCGGCTGGTGGTGGAATGGATCCGCCAGGCATCCCAGTTGCCCGGCTGGATCCCCTGACGACGAACGGTTGCAGTACGCCGGGACCGGCGGCACCCCGTGACATGAAGGAAGGACGCGCGGCGTGGATCTGATCACGTGTCGGGAGGAACTGCACGCCACCGCGATCCTCGACATCCTCAACGACGCGATCGTCAATTCGACCGCGATCTACGAGTATCACGCGCGCACCATCGACAGCATGCCGGCCTGGTTCCGGGCCAAGCGGGACGGCCGCTATCCCGTGATCGGGGCGATCGGCGGCTCGAACGAACTGGCCGGGTTCGCCACGTTCGGCCCCTTTCGGGCGTTTCCCGCCTACAAGTACACCGTCGAACACTCCGTGTACGTGCATCGCGACCATCGAGGCCGGGGCATCGGCTCGGCACTGCTGCGACAACTGATCACGGCTGCCGGAGATCAGCAGTATCACGTGATGGTGGGTGTGGTCGATGCCGCGAATGCAGCCAGCATCGGGCTCCACGAACGCGCGGGGTTCACGCGATCGGGCACGATTCAGCAGGCCGGCTTCAAGTTCGGGCGGTGGCTCGACGCCGCCCTGTATCAGATCATCCTGCCGACGCCCGGCCTGCCCAAGGACGGGTGACCGGACCGTGTCACGCCATCGGCAGTTTCACCGTCGCCGCGGAACCACGCAGTTCCTTCGGCAGCGGAAAATACACTTCCTCGGCGCGGATCATCCGCTCCTCCACGACGGCTCCATAGCGGGACGTGAGCCAGGTCACGCAGTCCTGCACCACGCTTTCGGGCGCGCTTGCGCCCGCCGTGATCACCACGGTCTCGTCGCCCGTGAACCAGCCCGGGGCGATCTCGTTGGCGCCGTCGATCAGGTAGGCGCGAATACCGTTGTCGCGGGCCAGTTCGGCCAGTCGTTGGCTGTTCGAACTGTTCTGGCTGCCGAGGACGATCACGATGTCGGCATCCTCCGACAGAATCCGTACTGCCTCCTGCCGGTTCTGGGTGGCGTAGCAGATGTCGTCCTTCGGCGGGCCGACGATCTGGGGAAATCGCTCCTTGAGCCGCTGGATGATCCGCGAGGCGTCGTCCACCGAAAGCGTGGTCTGCGTGAGGTAGGCGAGCTTGTCGGTCGGGCCGAATGCGAGCGCGTCGACCTCCGTGGTGCTGTCCACGAGCGTGAAGGCGTCTGGGGCCTGCCCCATCGTGCCGATGACCTCGTCGTGCCCTTCGTGGCCGATGAGCACGATCCGGTAGCCGGCCTTCGCATACTTGATCGCCTCGAGGTGCACCTTCGTGACGAGCGGGCACGTGGCGTCGATCGCCCTCAACCGTCGCTCCGCCGACACCCGCCGGACCTCGGGAGCCACCCCGTGCGCCGAGAACAGGAGCACCGCCCCCACCGGGACGTCCTCCACTCGATCGACGAAGACCGCACCCTCGCGCACGAAGCGGTCGACCACGTGCTTGTTGTGCACGATCTCGTGATAGACGTAGATCGGGGTTCCGTGGAGACGGATCGCGGTCTCAAGCGTCTCGATCGCCATGTTGACTCCCGCACAGAAGCCCCGCGGGCTGGCGAGCAGAATCTTCATCTCATGGTTCCGGAAGGCGGCTCTGTGGCGGTCTCCGACCGCCACATGATTATCATGGAGCAGTGCACCGCAGTGGAAGACTCGTCCAGCAACCACGGAACCACGGTCCATGCCAGCCGCCGGAATCACCGGGAATCCACCGCCTCCACCGGGCGTTTGCAGGACTGCAGCTGAGGATCGAGATCCCGTCGCGTGGCGGATTGCGGCGGTGCCTCAGGCCGGAGACCTCGCGTCGGCACAGGCGTTCTGCCGGACGGTCGCCGCGCGGCACTACGAAAATTTCACCGTGGCCACGCGGCTCGTTCCTGCCCACCTCCGCCAGCATCTGGCCAACGTCTACGCCTTCGCCCGCTGGAGCGACGACCTCGCCGACGAAGCGGCGTCGTCGGCCGCGGCCGCGGATGGGCTGGCGGCATGGCGACGCGGCCTCGAGGCCTGCTTCGCCGGTCGTCCGGAGCATCCGGTGTATGTGGCCCTCGCGGAGACCGTGCGGCATTCTGACTTGAAGATCGAGCCGTTCGCCGACCTGCTTTCAGCCTTCGAGGAGGACCAGGCCTTCGACGCCCGGCAGGTGGCCGTCCGCTACCCGGATCGTGCCGCCCTGCTCGAGTACTGCAGGCGGTCGGCCAACCCCGTTGGTCGGATCGTGCTCGGGCTCGAGGGTTGCCACGATCCGGAACTCGTCGCGATGTCCGACTCCATCTGCACCGCCCTGCAACTCGTGAATTTCTGGCAGGACGTCAAGCGTGACCGGCGTGCCGGACGCGTGTACCTGCCCGCCGCCGACCTGCAACGCCACGGCCTCGACGAGACGGATCTCGACGCCGCGTCCGCTTCACGAGCGCTGCGGGCGCTTCTGCAGGAGGAGGTGGCGTGGGCCGGCACGCTGTTCGACCGTGGGGCGCCGCTCGTGGAGCGGGGGCCGGCGCTGCTTCGCCCCGCGATCCGGATGTTCCTCGCCGGTGGCCGGGCCGTGGCCAGGGCGATCGAACGCTGCGACCACGACACGCTGCGCACCCGGCCCACGGTCGGACGCTTTGAAAAGCTGCGATTGGCGTGGGGCGCGTGGTGGGAACTGCAGGTCCTTTCGTTCGCAGGTACCCGATGAAGTCGCTGGCCGCCGATCACGCCGCCTGTGCCGAGGTGCTGCGCCGCTCGGGATCGAGTTTCGCCCTGCCGATCCGGCTGCTTCCTGCGGAGAAACGCCTGGGCACGACCGCCTTGTACGCGTTCTGTCGGCGGGCCGATGACATCGTCGACGATGCTTCCGACCCGCGCTGCGCAGCGGCCGAACTCGACGGCTTCGAGGCTCGACTGCGGTCAGCCCTCGGTGGCGACGACGTCGACGATCCGGTCCTGCGGGCCGTCGTGGACACGGCCCGGCGGTTCGCCGTCCCCGAAGCCAGCCTGTTCGACATCGTCGCGGGCGTACGGATGGACCTCGACCATCGCGGATTCGAGACCTTTCACGAAGTGGAAGCATATTGCCGCCGGGTCGCCAGCGCGGTCGGCATCGCTGCGATCCATATCTGGGGATTTCTCACCGCCGACGCCCTCGAGGCGGCCGATTCGTGCGGCCTCGCGTTCCAGCTGACGAACATCCTGCGCGACATTCCGGAGGATCGCGCTCGGGGGCGGCTGTATCTGGCCCACGAAGATCTGCGGTCCTGCGGCTGCTCGCCCGCCGATCTCGGTGGCGGACAGCCCGGCCCACATGTCGGTCGACTCGCGCGAATGTACGTCGCCCGCGCGGCGGCGCGATTTCGCGAGGCTGCCGGGCTCGATCGCATGCTCACGACCGACGGCCGCATCGTCTTTCGCGCCATGTACGGGGGCTACGGCGCACTGTTCAAGGCCGTGCGCCGCGCCGGGGATCGGATCTTCACCGGGCGGACGAGGCCGACACGGGCCGCAGTCATCGCCGCAACCTGTGCAGGCGTCGTCCTGGGGCCACGACCATGAAGGCGTCGCCGGCCGCCGTCGAGGTGGGAGGAGCGCCACGGGTGGCGATCGTGGGTGGCGGCCTCGCCGGACTCGCCGCGGCGGCCGCGCTCGTGGAGCGGGGCGTGGGCGTGACGCTGCTCGAGGCCAGGCGCCGCTGCGGTGGCCGGGCCGCCTCGTTCGAAGACCCGGCGGGCGGCGGGCTCGTCGACGCCTGCCAGCACGTGGCCATGGGGTGCTGCACGAATTTTCTCGACCTCTGCAGGATCGCAGGGCTGTCCGACCGCATCCGCCGGGATCGCACGCTGTGGTTCATCGGCCCGGACGGCGCCCGGGCGGCCTGCACGCCGTCGAGCCGGCTGCCGGCACCCTTCCATCTGGCCCCCCTGCTCCTTTCGATGCGGCATTTCTCCCTGTTCGAGAAGGTCGCACTCGGCCGGGGCATGCTCCAGCTCGCGCGCAGCCACGACGTGGATGATGCGACGCGGCCGTCGGCCGCGGCCTGGCTGCGCGGGATCGGCCAGCTGCCGCGGGTCATCGACCTGTTCTGGCAGCCGGTGCTCGAGAGCGCGCTCGGGGAATCGATCGAACTCGTGAGCGTCCCCGCCGCACGGAAGGTGGTGCGGGACGCCTTTTTGGCCCATCGCGACGCGTCCGACCTCTACGTCCCGCTCGAGCCGCTCGGGACGCTCTTCGGCGAGAGGCTCGTCGCCTGGCTCGAGCGCCGTGGTGCCGTCGTCCGCACGGAGCGCGCCGTGACGGGGCTCGCGCGGGGAGAGGCCGGAACGGTGCGGGGAGTGCTCCACGGTGCCGACGAGCTGGCCTGCGACGCGGCGATCATCGCCGTGCCGTGGCGG
>RFPF01000012.1 GCA_009926295.1 Planctomycetia bacterium | reverse complement strand
CCGCCCCCGCCCGGCGGACCGCCGCCGAACAGACCGGCCACCCGGCCCGCCGTCTCGAACGCCTTCCGCATCATCTCCTCCTGCTTGATCTGCCGGTCGAGTTCCGCCTGTCGCTTGTCCGGCGGGAGCGAGAAGTAGGCGTCGATCCGCTGCCGCATCGCCGAACGAAACATGCTCCCGCCGCTCCGCTCCGCCTGCGGCTTGAGGTGCGGCGGCAGGGCTTCGACCTTCTGCCGGATCGTGGCCATCGCCGTCACCGCCTCCGTCGCCTCGGCGAGCGTCTGCGGGCCGCCGTTGGCCGCGAACTTCTGCCGGGCTTCATCCTGCAGTTTTTTGATCTCCACGATGCGGGGGTCGGTCGTGAAGCGGATCCATCCCCCGAGCCACGCGACCAGAAACGCCACCAGGGCGAGCAGCGCGAGCCCGGCGAGCCACCGGAGCGCAGGATTGGACGTCTCGTCGGAGGACGGCTTCAGCCGTGAGGAGCGGATCGTAGCCGTGGCCATCTAGCACCTCATCGCGGGGTATCAGAGATTTTCGACGTGGCCGTCGAAGTAGAGGAAGTTGCGGGCGCCTTCCGGGGGCGTCCACCCGTCGAATTCGTTGGTATCGGAAATATCGGGGGCGAGAAACGCGGAGTATCCGCTCAGGTGGAAGGGTGCGAACTCGTAGAGCACCCACAGCTTCGACGTCGCGAGGTTGCCCCCCATCCGTTGCGACGTGAGGGCCTCCTCGCGGGTCTTGCCCACCGGCGGCGTGGCGGTCTCGTTGATGAGCCGCCGGGTCGGATACTCGTAGCTGGTCCCCTCGTAGGCGACCGACTGGTATTCCGAGACCGCCTGCTTCGCGGCCGAGTCGGTCCCCGACATGATCGTGGACACGGCCGTCGTGAGCGCGTCGGCGGCGGTGCCGGACTTGAGAAAATACACCGTGTCGGACGGGCAGCGGAACACCTCACGACGCCCCTCCGTGAAGTCTCCGAGGGCCGAGACGATGCTCTGCCGCAGCGGACGGCTGAGCGGGTAGTTGAGCACCTCGAAGCTGGGCTGCTGGGCCGCCACGGGAAACCGCCCCCGCGTCTTCTTGTCGAGGAACATCTGGAACGCGATGCCGACCTGCTTGAGGTTCGACTTGCACGAGATGCGGCGGGCCGCCTCGCGGGCGTTCTGCACGGCGGGGAGGAGCAATCCGAGCAGGACGCCGATGATCGAGATCACCACGAGCAATTCGACGAGGGTGAATGCGGCGCGGCCTCGCGGCCGACGCCCCGCGCCGCCCTCCATCCGCACGCTTTCCAGACATCGCATCATGAACAGCCTCCGACGGGTCGACGTCACCGGCACGGTCCGCTCAGGTTAGCCATCCGCACCTTCCGCTGCTGAAATGAAACGGTCGCGGGGCGGAAAGGGTGCGGCGCACCATCCTTTATATCGCAGGCGAAACCCGTCCGATACACCGAAAAGCGATCTAAGTGCCTGCGCGGCAACGTTTTCGGGAGTCAGCGATGGTCGAGGGCGATGGCCACACAGCCGGCGAGGCCGCGGCGTGTACCCCGCCGCATCGCGACGAGGCCTCCGTTTTGCGCCATCAGTTGGAGGTGGCGAGGCTCAAGCACGCCGCCGAGATCGCGGCCCTGCGTCGCCAGCTGCTCGAGGCCCGGAAAGAGGCCACGCTCGGCGAGCTGCTCGGCACGACGACGCACGAGTTCAACAATGCCCTCACGACGATCCTCAACTATGCCAAACTCGGCCTGAGGCACCGCGACCAGCCCACCCGCGACAAGGCTCTCGAGCGGATTCACTCGGCCGGCACACGGGCGGCGAAGATCACGGCGAGCGTTCTCGGCATGGCTCGCGGCGGCGCGACCCGCATGGAGCCGGTCAACCTGCAGCTGCTCGTGGAAGACGTGCTCGTGCTCCTCGAACGGGAGATGACGAAGTATCGCGTGCAGGTCGAGCGAGAATTTGCCCCGGCGCCCAGCGTGTCGGCGAACCCGGGCCAGATCCAGCAGGTGCTCCTGAACCTGCTCGTCAACGCGCGGCAGGCGATGCCGCAGGGCGGTCGGCTGATCCTGCGGCTCGCGCACGACGCGCTGCTCGGCAGCGTCGATCTGATGGTGCGCGACACCGGCTGCGGGATGACGCCGGACGTGATGCGCCGGATGTTCGAGCCGCACTTCTCCACGAAGGCCGGCCCCGACGAGACGGGAAAGGGCGGCAGCGGCCTCGGGCTCACCGCCTGCCGCGAGATCGTGGAGGGGCACAAGGGCCGCATCCGCGTCGAAAGCGCCCCCGGCAAGGGCACGGCGATCACGATCCGCCTGCCGGCGCTCAAGCCGCAGGCGATCGCCTCGGCGGCCGGTGTTTGAATTTCGTGAGCCTCCGCGTCGCGCATCCGCCGGGAGCGCGGCCCCCGGTATGCTGGCGATGATGAATGGCCGCGTCTCCGCATCCACGCAGCGATCCGTGGCGATCATCGGCGCCGGTCCGGCCGGGCTCACTGCCGCCTACCTCCTCTCCAAGGCGGGCATGCCCGTCACCGTGCTCGAGGCCGATCCGACGAACGTCGGCGGGATTTCCCGCACGGTCGCCTACGACGCCCCGGCAGCAGGCGGGCGGCGGTTTCGCTTCGACATCGGAGGGCACCGGTTCTTCTCGAAGTCGAAGGAGGTGGAGGATCTGTGGACCGAACTCCTCGGTGACGACATGCTCCAGCGCCCCCGCAGCTCCCGGATCTACTACGACGCGAAGTTCTACTCATACCCGCTCAAGGCGGGCGAGGCGCTTGCGAATCTCGGGATCATGGAGTCGTTCCGCTGCATCGCCTCATACGCCCGTGCACGGCTCTTTCCGGTGCCGAATCCGCGCTCCTTCGAGGACTGGGTGAGCAATCAGTTCGGCAGGCGGCTGTTCGGCATCTTCTTCAAGACATACACCGAGAAGGTCTGGGGGATGAGTTGCAGCGAGATCTCGGCCGACTGGGCCGCCCAGCGGATCAAGGGATTGTCGCTGTCGAGTGCGATCCTCGCGGCCCTCTTTCCAAAGCGAAAGCCGGCCGATCGCTCCCAGACGATCAAAACGCTCATCGACACGTTCCGCTATCCTCGAAGGGGCCCGGGCATGATGTGGGAGGCCGCTGCGGCCCGCACCCGCGAGCACGGCGGCACGATCCAGATGGGAGCCCGCGTCACGGCCCTCGAGCAGCTGCGCGACGATCGCTGGCGGGTGACGTTTTCGTGCGGCGATTGCTCGACCGGCACCATCGAGGCAACCGACGTCATCTCCTCGGCCCCGTTGCGGGAGCTGGCGGCTGCGATCTCGCCGCTCATGCCCCAAGCTGCGCTCGACGCCGCAGCGAAACTCCGCTACCGCGACTTCATCACCGTCGCCCTCGTCGTGCGCCCGACAAAACGATTCGACGACAACTGGATCTACATCCACGAGCCGGGCGTGAAGGTCGGCCGCGTGCAAAACTTCGGCAGCTGGTCGCCGGAGATGGTGCCCGATCCGAATCTCGCCTGCTACGGGCTCGAGTATTTCTGCTTCGAGGGCGACGGGCTCTGGACGAGCCCCGACGCCGATCTCGTCGCCCTGGCCACGCGGGAGCTCGAATCGCTCGGGCTCGTCGCGCCCGGCGACGTGCTCGACGGCCACGTCGTCCGCCAGCCGAAGGCCTATCCCGTGTACGACGACGACTACGCCACGCACGTGGCGACCATCCGCGACACGCTCGAAGACCGCTATCCCGGCCTGCATCTCGTTGGCCGCAACGGGATGCACAAATACAACAACCAGGACCACGCGATGATGACGGCCATGCTGACGGCGCGGAACATCCTCGCCGACGAGCGTCTCTACGACGTCTGGAACGTGAACCAGGACGCCGAATACCACGAGGCGGGCGATCGCGGCAGCCACGTCGCCGACACCGGCGGACGGCTCGTGCCGGTCGCGGTGCGGTCATGAATTCCTCGTGGACAGGCACACGGTTCGCCCTCGGCACCGCCCGACTCCGCTGGGCGGTGCTGGTGACATCGGTCGTTCTCGCGATGCTTGTTGGGCTCTTCGGCGACGTGCTCTCCGGCTGGAAGTTCTTCGCGTTTCGAGACTCGATGCACTTTTTCCCGCCCCTCTATCGCCTCGTGGCGGATGAATGGCGGTCCGGCCGCGTGCCTCTCTGGAATCCGTGGCTCAACGGTGGCCAGCCCTTGGCGGCCACGAACACGGCCGGGGCGTTTTACCCGCCGCAAATCCTCGCGACGTGGCTGCTTCCCGATGGCGCATCGCTGACCCTCCTGATGATCTGCCACCTCGCCCTCGCGGCAGGCGCCGCGTTTTTCCTGGCCCGTGACGAGGGTGCGTCGCGGCCCGCATCCCTGGTGGCGGCGCTCTGTTTCGCCGGCTCCGGATGCATCCTGTTCCACATCTACGCGCCGAACGCGTTGACGGGTGCGGCATGGGCGGCCTGGGCCGTACGCGCAGGCGCGCGGCTCGTGGACCGGATCACCGCGGCCGACTTCCTCTGCCTCGCGGCATCGCTGGCGTTGGCAGTGCTGTCGGGCGACCCGCAATCGGCGTTCAACGCCGGCATCGTCGTCGGTCTCCTGCTTTGGTGCCGACGGCGGCCGACGGCCGCAGCGCCGGACGGGCCCTCGTGGAGACCCATGGCCTCACGCTGCGGAGTGCTGGCCGCCGCAGCCGTCCTGGGAGCATTGTTGTCGTATGTGCAACTCGCGCTCACACGTGAATTCATGCTGACGACGACGCGCTACACCGACGTCGCGCCCGTCTCGATCTGGGACGTGCCCGGATTCCTGATGCGCGGCGGGCAGACCCCCGGCGCGGCGTGGTATTCCGTGCCCATCGGACGCCCGCCTCCCGGGGTCGGCTTCTACCACGAAATCTACCGCTTCAGCATCGCTCCGTGGTGGGGCCTCGAATGCCTCTCGCCAACCCTGGCAGGACGGTTCCTCAGCCGCTGGCCGCATGACCTCGGCTGGGAGGGGCATGCATGGGTGGCCACGCTGTACGCTGGAATAATTCCACTCGCGTGCGTTCTCCTCGCCCTTGCCGCGCCGTCCGCGCGACGACGCAGCCGTGGCTGGACGGCCGCGCTCGCATTCGCATACCTCGCCGCCATCGGCGGGTTTGGACTCGTCGGCATGACCCGCCACGCGCTGGCTCGGGCCACAGGTGCCGAACAGGTCGCCTTCTACCAACCCGGCGACGAGGTCGGGGGGCTGTACTGGCTACTCGTGACGTTCCTGCCCGGATACTCGGGATTCCGATATCCGGCGAAGTGGCTCGCTGTTTTCGCACTGGCATTCTCGCAACTGGCCGCCGAGGGCTTCGACCTCGTGACCCGCGATGACGATCGGCGGCATCGCGCGACTTCGCTTTATGCCGCGCTCGCCGGGCTGGCGCTACTCGTCACCGCCGGTGCGACCATCTACGCCGGCCCGGCGACGCGGTTCGTGCTCGGCGGCGGCCTCCTCGCGGCCACGGTGGCGGCCGCGGCGTGCGGCGTGCTCGTCCTCGGACAACGCCGCATCGCATCGCGGCCTGTCGTCTCCATCGTGCTCCTTGCGCTGGTCACCGTCGATCTCGTCATCGCCGGCAGGTGCTTCATGTTCGTGTCGCCGTTCAACGCACTCGTCGAGGGCGGCTCCGCCCTCGCCTCGCTCCGCGAACTCCGACGGCCGGAACTTGCGCGTGCCGGCGGCGCACCCCGCCTCACGGCCATCGACGACCTGATCGGAATTCCAAGGAGCGACGACCCGCGACAGCGGGCGATGTTCACCGGGATGGCGATGCGATCCCACACGCCGCTGCTGCATGGTTGGGGCAAGATCGGTGACCCGGGAACGGCGATCGAGGCGGATGCGGAACTCTTCTTCCATGCTCCGCGCAACTACGGTGGCTCCGGCATTTTTGCGCGTCGCATGTTCGATGCCGCGGCCGTCGAGTTCTTCGTGATTCCCCGCCACCCACCGCTCGGCACGCCGCTCACCGAATTCGATTTCGATTGGTCGCCAGCCCAGAAACGGGGTTCCGACGACACGCCGGCACCGGCGGGCGAACGCATGCCCGGCACGCTGGCCCTGCCGGCCGGCATGCCGGAGGAGGAGGCCTTCGTGAAATACGTGCGCAACGAATCCGCCCTTCCGCGGGCACGCATCGCCGGCCGGGTCCTGCGCGTCGATCCGTCGTCCATCCGCGCCGAGCCGGCCCGGACGGAACTGCTGTCGGAGATCGCCTTTCCCAACCCGCGGATCCCCGCCCTCGGAGCGACGGTCGTGGTCGAGTCGGCGGCGCCCCTCGACATCCCCGACCGCCCGGCCGACGGACCGCACGGGGAGGAAGAGTGCCGGATCGTGGTGGACGAGCCGCAGCGGGTCGTCGTCGAGGCGACGCTTCGCGACCCCGGCCTCGTGGTGCTCGCCGACACGTTTCATCCCGACTGGCATCTCACGGTGCGTTCCGATGGGGGCGATCCCCGTGCCGGCGACGTGCTCCGGGTGAATCGCGTCCATCGGGGCTGCACGCTGCCGGCCGGGCGGCATGTTCTGGAGTTCGCCTATCGCTCGGCGACGTTCGAGCGCACGTGGCCCATCACCGCCATCGCCTGGATCGGACTGCTGACGATGGCCGTCGTGCTGCAGCTCCGTCGGGCTGGAACATCTTCATGAACGAAGGGGCCTGGACTGGTCGCCGCTCGACACTGGCGGGCCTCGCCGCCATCCTCGCTTTGGCGGCGGTGGCCTACGGAAATACCCTGGGCGTGCCGTTCGTCTGGGACGACATCCGGGAGGTGCGGGAGAACGTCGCCCTCGACACGCTCTGGCCTCCGAGCGTGGCCATGTTCGAAGGCGGGCGGCTGCCTCATCGGCCCCTCCCCTACTACACGTTCGCCCTCAATCGCCGCCTCAACCGCACGCTCGGTCTCGCCGCCGACGACGTGCGGAGCTTTCACGTGTTGAATCTCGGCATCCACTTCGTGAACGCGGCGCTCGTGTGGTGGGTCGTCGCCCGGGGCCTGCGGCGGCTCGAGAGGCCGGCGAGGGAGGCCGACGCCATGGGATGGGCGGCGGCGGCGTTGTGGCTTTGCCACCCGCTCAACACGCAGGCCGTGACCTACGTCTATCAGCGGATCGAGTCGCTGGCCGCGGGATTCTCGCTGGCGACACTCGGCTGCTTCATCGTCTCCCTCGATGCCCGCCGGCCGAGGGCGTGGCTGGCGGCCTCCATCGTCTGCTGCGGGCTGGGGATGGCCTCCAAGGAGACGGCAGCCGTCACCCCTCTCCTCGTGGCGGCCTACGCCGCCTTGGCATCGCATCGGGCCCCGACCTCGCGGCTCGGCATTCTCCGAAATCATCTCGCGTATTTCGGATGCCTGGCCGCGAGCTGGGCGGTGATCGTCGCCGTGATGCTGTGGCAGCGTGGCCGCTATCCGGAACTTGCACAGTCCGGTGCGGCGTGGTGGAGCTATGCGCTGAATCAGCCTCTCGTGATCCTGCAATACCTGCGCCTCGTGCCCTGGCCCCACCCGCTGCTTTTCGATCCCGACTGGCGCCGCGTCACCGACTGGCGGCTGCTCGTGCCGGCCTGGTTGGCGATCGGGGCCGTCGTCGGCTGGGCCGTTGTCGCATCCAAGAGTCGCCCAGCGGCGACGTTTCTCGTGCTCGCATTCTTCATCGCCCTCGCCCCCTCGTCGTCGATCATCCCGGCGTCCGCAGGCCGGCCCTACGCCGAGTATCGGATGTATCTGCCACTGGTATTCGTGGTCGTCGGCCTCGTCGCCGCCGTCGGAACATTCGTCACCAGCCGGCCGGGGCTGGCGGTGGCGACGATCCTCGCCCTCGCGCTCGCCATGGGATCCCGGGCCCGCAACGAGGCCTACGCCACCGCCCCGACGCTCTGGGCCGACACCTTCACGAAGCAGCCGTTCAATCGCCGCGCGCTGCACAACCTCGTCACGTTCCTGCTCCAGCAGGGGCGGGACGACGTCGTGCTCACGCTCTACGATGGGCTCGGGCGATCCCTCGACGACGATCTGGAGTCGCTCGCCGGCAAATCGAACCTTCTCCGTGCGGCGGGCAGGATCGACGAGGCGGAGTCTGCCGCAGCGGCCGCAATACGGCTGGCGCGGCGCACGCTCGAGGCGAATCCCCGCGATGCCACGGCCTGGTTCCACCTTGGAAATCTCCTCCGTGAGTCCCGCCCCGAGGATGCGGCCGACGCGTTCAGCCGTGCGGTACGCCTCGACCCACGTCAGGCGGACGCCCGGTCCAATCTGGGTGCCATGCTCGCCCGCTCCAGCCCGCGCGAGGCGGAGCGGCTGTATCGCGAAGCCCTCGCGATCGATCCGGTCCATGCCGATGCGCACAGCAATCTCGGCTCGTTGTTGGCGCGACGCGGCGATGTCGCAGAGGCGAGGCAGCACCTCGAAGCGGCCCTCCGGCAGGAGCCCGCCCACCCCACGGCGCGGCGGAATCTCGAGCGGCTGGAGGCCGCTCAGCCCTGAATGCGCCACGGCGCGTGCGTCACGACGCCGGACGGTCGGCGGTTGCGGATGCGCCCGTCGTGCCCGCGGCCCCGGCGCCGCCGTCGCGATCGCCGCCCGCCGGCACGGGCGATCGGAACATCCGTTCGGCATCCAGGCCGGCTTCCTTGGCTTGTGCAGCGAGCAACTCACCAAGCCGCGGCCAGGTGCGCCGTTTGATCTCATCCGGCGCCCACGCCCAGATTCGCGCCCGGACGAGCAGCGGACTCGATCCCTGCTTCATGGCACTCTCGAATGAGGCGTCGACCACCTCGGGGAACGGCGGCAGCTTGGCCTCCTTGTTCACGTGGACCGCATTCGGGGCCGTGGCACCATAGCGCTTGTCGTACACCGAAAAGGCGAGCCGGATGAACCGGTTGAAGGTGTCGAGCCGGCCCTTTGCCAGGCCGTCCATCATCGCCCGCTGCACCATCGCATCGATGAACTGCCGGGTGTTGGAGACGTCGATCTCCATCACTTCCCCCAGTCGCAACGCCAGGAAACCCTCCAAGCCCTCGGAATACAGCGGCTGGTCGCCACGGCCGGTATCCGCCGCGATCTGCCGCAGTTTGCCAAAACACCCCGCCGCCTCCTGCTCGTCGCCGTAGAGGTAGCTGAACACGGTGGCCTGCTGCAAAAACGACTCGTATCCCTTCAGCAGATCCTCGACCGTCGCCCGGCCGAACTCGGCGGCCGACAGTCCCTCGTCCGATTGGATCAGGCTGATGGCGTTCTGGATTCCCCGCTCATACCCCGCGATGAACCGTGGATCCGGGAGAATGTCGATCCGGTCGGTGAGCGGATCGAACTCGATCCGTCCGGAGCGCATCAGGTGCTGGAGGTTGCCCAGCCGCGTCCTCACGATCGTGAGTTCGTTGAGTTTCTCACGTCGCCGGGATTCCTGGCCGAGTGAAATCGCCTTCTCCGACCAGTAGATCCCGTGTGCATGAGGATGCGCCCAGTCGAGCGGACCAAAAGCCTCCATCTGCGCGAGCATGAACGAAGGATCCATGTTGTAGCGATCGACCAGCACCCGCTTCTGCAGGCAGGGCACGATCCGGTCGAAGAACACCGCCGCGAGGTCCCGGCGTTCGAGCAGGGCCGCCACGAACGGCTTGTTCGTGCCTGTCGGCAGCGACTTGCCCGCCAGCAGATTCGTGTCGACCGAGTTCGTGTAGAGGATGACCCGGCCCATCATCCGCAGGAATTTCTCATCGGGCTTCTCGCCGTGCTCCGTGATCAGGTCGAGGACCTCCCGGGCAGGCTTGTCGGTGAACGCGTCGAGCGAGTCCGGCGCATCGACCACCTTCCGAAACCGCTCGATTGCCTCGGCGGTGGTTCGGCCACCGGTCATGTCGCCGAGCACCTCGCGAAACTCGCGGGCCATTCGGGCCTTGTAGTACCAGTGCTCGCGGTCGGTCTTGCCCCCGACCTTGTGGAAGAAGAGCCAGCCGAGTTCCATCGGCAGGTTCGGGTCCTGCGGATTGAGGGCGATCCCCTGGCTGCGCAGGAGATTGATCCCGCGATTTATCCAGCCCCAACGCTCCTCTGCCACCTTCGTGCAGACGGAGATGTTGTAGGCGAGGTTCCACGCCTGGAAGCCCCACACCTTGGGAAACCGCGGCTGGAGCGCCGTGATCCACTGGCTCAGGGTCTGGGCCTCGAAAAACTCTCCCTTGGTCTGCAGGGCGTCGGCACGCACCCACAGGGCGTCCACTGCCAGCCCCCGAAACGTACCGAGGGCGGCCGTCGCCAGGGCGACGTGCGGCGGCATGCCCTCGGTGCCCTCCATGGAGAGCACGAGCCCCAGATCCTGCCGCTGGTCGGCGATGGACCGGGTGGTGGCTCCGGCGCCGACGAGGCAGGCGACGAGCACGGTCGCGGCCACGGCTTCGATCGCACGGTCTGTCATGATGAGTTCCCGGGAAGGGCGAATCAGTCGGGCGCGGGGAATCACGACGACGACCGGACGAGGTCGCGGCGCTCGAACCCGACCCATCCGAGCAGGCCGATCAGGGCCGGGTACAGGACTCCGAGCTTGAGCAGGCACGACAGCACGGTCGTCGGGGTGATCGCGATCCCGGCGGCGAGCTTCGCGACGGTGTCGTAATCCGAAAAGGCCGGCACCATCCAGAGCACCCCATCGGTGACGAACCCCAGCAGCATGCGTCCCGCCTCGTACAGCCGCAGGCTGCCGGCGAGCCTCGCGGCCTCGCTGAGTCGCGTCAGCACCGACCCGAGCGCGGTATCCGCGACCACGTTGTATTCGGCGAGCGCGTCCCGGAGAAAGCCGCTGCCGAGGGCGGCGAAATACACGGCGAGCGAGAGGAGGATCGCGGTGGGAAAACCGAGGAAGGTCGAGGCGGCCACCGCGGCCGCAGCCACCATGGCGAGCTTGACCCACACGACCACGAGGCAGCGCACGTAGTTCGCATCGAAGCCACCCACCCGGTGGAGCACCTTCATGCCGTCACCCGGCGCGAACTGGATCGCGGTCGGCTGCGTCTCACCGGCGGGGACAAGGTTGCGGTTGGCGACCGTGAGCTTCAGCGTGCCGGTGTCGCCGACCACGTCGGCGGGAATGTCGAGCGTGGTCACGGCGAGGCTCGGCAGCGTCTGCTCCACGTGGACCCCGTCCTTCACCGGCCACGGGCGGTCGTTGATCCAGAGCACGAAACGGACGTCTGCCAGATCGACCTCCACGTTGTTGACCCGCGGCTTGAGCTGCAGCTGCAGCCCGACGGGCTCCGCTGGAAGGCCCTGGAACACGTACGTGCTCACCGTGTCGGGGGTCACGGTGTGCCAGATCCACATGTACTCCTGCCGGATGCGGCTCCGGACCCCGGCTGGATTGCGGCGGAAGGCGTCGGGCTCGTCCCGCTCGAGCTGGGCCAGCGCCGCGGCGATCGCCCCGTCGAATTCCTCCGGTTTTTCATGGGCCGGCTGGATCTCGGCCCGGGCCGTGAGCACCTGCCGGTCGACCATGGCGCGGTCGTCGCCGTCCGATGCCTGGGTGGCCGCGAGCACCTTCACGAAGGTGTACGTGCCGGCTCCGGCGAGCGCCACCATGAACAGGTTGAACGCCGCGATGCCGAGCCACTTCCCGCCGAGATACTCGAGGCGGCTGACGGGCTTGGACAGCGTCATGTGGATGCGGTTGGAATCGATGTCGCCGCAGACGCTTCCGCAGGCGAGGAAGATCGTGAGCAGCGCGAGAATGAAGCCCGAACCTCCGAGTGCCCAGCTCAGGAAAAACTGGACGCGGTAGGCCAGCCGCTCGGAATGGTCGAGCAGCAGCGGCAGTGTCGGCACCATCACCACGAGCAGCACGAGAAGGGCGACCGCGACCCGCATGCGCACGGCCTCGTCGAGCACCGTGCGGGCGATGCCGGTGATTCCGGTCGCGCCCGACAAGGCCGCCCGCAGGGCCCACAGGCCCGCCATGCAGCCCACCGCCATCGCCGTGATACCCGCGAGCCCGGTGGCGGCCACGGTCCGGTCGTGCCGCACCAGGAACCACACCACCGCGGCCGCGCCGACCGTCGCCGTCAGCCAGGTCGCGGCGGCACGAAACCGCGGACCGCTCCGGAACGCTCTCCATGTCCACCACGCCGAGGCGAGCGCCGCGCCGACCTGCACGAGCAGGCCAGCCGTGGCCCAGCCCGGCATCCCCGCGCGGGCGAGCGCCTCCGCGAGGCCCGCGCCGCCGAAGACGAGAGCGCAGTAGGCCGCCGCCGGCTGCCATGCGGCCTGCGGAGCCACGAGGCCGAAGAGCCCAAAAGCCGCCCACGCCACGGTGGCGGCGAGCGTCGCAAAACGCACGCCGGACGACACCATCTCCGAGCCCTGGGCCTCGAGGAGCGCCGCCGAACCGAGCCCGATGGCCACGATCCCGGCCATGGTCGCCGCCCACGTTGACGCCGCCGACCGCCACCAGGGCTGCCGGGAGAGATCGCCGCGAGAGGGTGCGGTGTGCGACGCGTCCATGGTCCGGCAGCCTGCCTAGCGGTTCACGAGGCTGTCGATGAGTCCGGAGTCGACGGCTCGGCCGACACCTGAATCCACGGCGGCCGCCTGCAGCCCGCCCGAGGACTCTACCGCCGCCGCCTCGTCGGCGCGCAGGAAATCGGCGACGCGGCCACCCGACCGCGCACCGCTCGTCTCGGCGCCGGCGGCCCGCGCCCGCTCGACGATCTCCAAAAAAAGAGTCTCCATGCGCCGCCGGGGCCGCTCCACGTCAACGTGGCCGACACCGTGCCTGGCGAGCACGCCGCGAATCTCCTCGACCACCCCGGCAGGCAGGCTTTCGGTGCGGATCGTCGTTTGATCCTCGCGAGCGAGCAGTTCGTCGCACGTGCCCTGCGCATGCACTCGGCCGCCGAACATGATCGCCACCCGATCGCACAGATCCTCGACGTCCGACAGCTGGTGCGTGCACAGCAGCACAGTTTTGCCCCGCCGCCCGAGGTCGGCGATCAGGTCTTTGATCTGCCTCGCGCCCACCGGGTCCATGCCGCTGGTCGGCTCATCGAGGATCAGCAGTTGCGGGTCGTTGATCAGGCTCTGGGCGAGCCCCACGCGGCGCTGCATGCCCTTGGAAAACTCACCGACCGGACGATGCTCGACCGCCTCGAGACCGACCATGTCGAGCAGCATGTCGATCCGGTGCCGCCTGGTCGTGGCCGGGATGCGGAACAGCCGCCCGTAGTAATCGAGCGTCTCGCGGGCGGACAGGAACCTGTAGAGATAGCTCTCCTCCGGCAGGTAGCCGACGTGCTTCTTCGTGGCCACGTCGCGGGGACGGCGGCCGAGGACCGCGATCCGCCCGTGCGTGGGCGAGAGCAGGCCGAGCAGCATCTTGATCGTCGTGCTCTTGCCCGAGCCGTTCGGACCGAGCAGCCCGAAGACCTCGCCGCGACGAATCTCGAGATCGAGCCCCTCCACGGCCTTGACCCGGGGACGCATCCAGAAGTCACGAAACGTCTTCGTGAGCCCGACGCATTTGACGTCGATCTCCTCCGCAGCGATCACTTTCCCGCCTCCGACTGCCTGTCTTTGAGGGCCCGGATCTGCTCCTTCTGCCGCTCCTGCTGGATCACCGGATCCCGGTTGAGCTGCAGTTCGAGCTTGCCGGGCACGGTGTAAAACGTCTCGACATCGCCCGTGAGGATCTGCTCCCGGGCGTCCTCCCACAGTCGCGAGAGGATGATCCGCGGATTCTGCTCGTACTGCGGCAGCAGCCGGGCGAAGGTCTGGCTGTCGGCCTTCACCCGCTCCACGACCTGGGTGCGGTGCGTCTTGGCCGTGTTCACGATCCGGGCGACCTCACCCCCGAGCGCGACATCGCCCACCCGGAGCTCACCGATGGCGGCGTCGATCTCCTGCTCGGCGGCCGCCTGTTCCGCCGCCGATCCCGTCTCCCGCGCCCGCTCGTAGCGGTCGAGCAGCGCCAGGAGTTTGTCGCTCCCCTCGCCGGCGGCCTCGCCCAGGATCCGGGCCCGGTCCTGCTGGGCGGCCACGATCCTCTGGGCGCGATCGGTCTCCGCGGTGGTCACGGCGTCGAAACTGCCCGTCACGCTCGCGGGCGCCGTCACCTTGTCGAGCGTGAGGCGGTCGATCGTGAGGCCGGTGGCCATCTCGGTGAGCCGGCGCTGGGCGACGGCGGTGGCGGCCTCGCGATTGACGACACCCTTGAGCAGGTCGTCGGCGGCGAGCTGGGCCACGGCCTGCACGATCCCCTGCTGCGTCGCGCACCGCACGAGGTCCTCGGCGAGCCCGGGCGACCCGACGTTGGTCACGTAGGCCACCGGGTCGGTGACGCGATACGTCACCGTCCAGCGGGCGTGGGCGATGTTCATGTCGCCCGTCAGGAGCGATCCGTCGAGCACGGGGTTGAGCGGGCCGGCATGGGCGTTGCGGATCTGGTCGCGGGTGCGCCCGGCGTCGCGCTTGCCGGCCTGATACCAGAACTCCTTGTCGAGCGCGAGGGTCATCGGCCGCGTGTCGACCTTGATCACCTGCTCGATCGGAAACGGCGCCGCAAGATACGTCCCGCGCTCGAGCACGCGTTCCCCCGGTCGCCCGACATACTCTCCGAACCGCAGCCGCACCGCCACCTCGTTGGAACCGACGCTGAACGTGCCGCTGAGCGCGTAGGCGACGAGGGCGGCGAACATCGCCACCTTGAGGATCGAGAAACTCACCCGCAGCGCCTCGGCCAGGGACTGCTGCGCAGGATCGAGCGGCTGTGACAGGTCGTCGCCCGCCGTCTGGATGCGAGAGGCGTCGGTCATGGAGCCTGCCTCTCGCTCGAGCCCCTGCGGCCGCCGGCCACGGGCGGCGTCGCCGGCGGGGGAGACGCCTGCCCCGGATCGCGGCTGAACCAGTCGAGGATGCCGAGGCTGTCGGCGGAGAGCACGAACGTCGTATTGTGGTCGAGCATCTTCTTCAGGGCTTCGACCTTGCGGAGAAAGATCGCGAAGTCCTCGTTCTTCGCGAAGCTCGCATACTCCTGCGACGCCTCGCGGTCGCCCTGCGAGCGGATGGCCTGGGCCCGCCGCTCCGCGAACGCGAGGATCCGGTCGCGGGCGCTCTGTGCCTCGCTCCTGATCGCGGAGGCCTGCGCCTGCCCCTCCTGGAGGGCGTTCTCGGCGAGCCGCTCGCGCGTCTTGATCATCGTCTCGAAGATCTTCTCGGTGGTCGCCTCGGGAAGCACGATCTTGTAGAGCCCCACGCTCTCGACCTTGAGCCCGTAGCCCGACTCGGCAAGCGACGTCTCGAGGGCCTGCTTCGCCTCGTCCTCGATCGCGGCGAGCTTGAGCCTGTCGCGATCGAGATTCACCAGTTCATCGAGACGGTAGCGGCTGATCACGCCCCGGATCTCGCGCAGGCGGCTCGAGAGCTGCCGGGCGGCCTCGGCTGGATCCTTGAGCGTGACGTAGAAGTCGAGCGGGTTTTCGATCCGCCACGTGAGGTAGGTGCGGACGATCACGCTCTTGCCGTCGGCGGTCTGCAGCTCCTCGATCTTGTCCTCGAGCAGTTGCAGCCGCTTCGAGTAGTGCGTGACCTTGTGGATCGGCCACGGCAGCCGCCACTTCAGGCCCGGCGTGTTCTGAACGCTGTTTTCGTCCGCCTTGTCGAACGTGGTCCGCACGGCCACCTGGTCGTACCGCACCTGGTACAGAAACATGTAGGAGAGCAGCACGGCCAAGATGACCGCACCCACGAGCAGTGTGAAGGAGTTTTTCATGCCTGGATCCGTCATTCACCCAAGAGTGTGTCGATCGCCGACGTGGGATCGCTGAAATCCATGCGCAGCATCGGCAGTTCCCCGTGATCGCCGGCGATCACGAACTTTCGCCGCTCCGCGAGCCCGTCGGCGAGCACTTCGAGGAACCGCCGCACGCGGTAGTAGTCCGGCGACTTTTCGAAGGCCAGGAGCTCGCCGGCAAATCGCTCCTGGGCGCTGCGCTCGCCGACCGCCCGAGCCCAGCGATAGCCGCGGGCTGCATGGATGATCTCGGCCGCCTCGCCCCGGGCCTCGCCGAGAAGCGCCTCGATTTCGAGTTCCTGGCCGGCAATCCGGCGAAGGGCATCCTGGTCGCCCGCCGCCGCCCGGCGGCCCCACTCCGTCCGCAGCGCATCGAGCTCGAGAATGGCGGCGTTGATCCGCTGGCTGTGCTCCACGGAACCGGCCACCTTCGCGAGCGTGGTGACGGCCGCCTTCCGGCCTCCCTGGATCAGGGATTCCCGCTGCTGCTGGGCGCCGATCTGGCCGTGGAACGCACGGGCCACCTTGCCGCCCGGCGGCTTGAGTGAGGTGATCGACACGCCGACCACGTCCATCCCGAGGCCGAGCGAATCGATCCGGTCCTGGATCGTGCGTTCGAGCTCCGCGCCACCCTCGGTGCGGCCGGCCGTGAGCAGGTCGTCGAGATTCCGGCTCGCGAAGTAGCGGCTCGCCTCCTGCTGGGCGACCACCGTGATGGCCTCCCTCGGCGCCGACGACCCCGCCAGGAACGCGATCAGGTCGCGCACGCGATACTGCACGACCACGTCCGCCGCGACCAGCGCCATGCCGCCGGCCGCCCCCGCGTCCGACCGCGTATCGGGCGCCGTGGGGAAATACTCCATCCCCAGCCGGGCGAGCGTGTCGTCGCCGCTCGTCCAGAGAATCGCCTCCTCGTCACCGCCGCGGCCCGAGGGATCGCTCGAGACCGTGATCTGGAGCACCCTCCCGACCGGATACGTCACGGCCGTCTCGATCGGCCACGGCAGCTTCACGTGCAGCCCCGGGAGGCGGGCCGCCCCCCGGACCTCGCCGAATCGAAGCACGACCCCCTGCTCGTCCGGCCCGACGATCACGAGCGTCGAGAGCGCGAGCAGCACGCACGCCCCGAGGATGGTCAGCGGCGTCACGGCCCGGCCGAGCAGGCGGTAGAGCCAGCTGCGCGAAACCTCGACGCCGAATTGGTAGTTGATGAGTTCGCCGACGACCTGGCCGAGCGACTCGGGCGTGGTGAGCAGGCCGAGCACCCGGCTGTCGAACGCCGGCCGGGGAATCTCGCCGGGACGCTTCGGCCGGTACGCGGAAAGAAGACCGTTGAGCAGCATCTCCATGCCGATCAGCAGCATCAGCACCGGCACAGCGGCGGAGATCACGCGGAACAGCGACGTGTCGTCGAGCACGGCGGCTGCCGCCGCCCCGACGGCGACGAGCCCGAGGAGCACGAAGCAGCTCATCAGGTAGCTCGCGCCTCCGCGGAGCAGCTGCCACTCGCGCACGCGCGTGTATCCACTGATCCAGCGGGCCGCGATGAAGGCGACGAACGCCAGTCCGCCCGCGACGAACAACAGCCCGACCGGGTTCACCCCCGGCGCCAGCGTTGTCACGACGGTGGAATCGCCGGCCAGTGCGAGGTGCCGCCACGAGAGTCCCGTTCCGGCGACGATCAGGTAGCCGGCGACGAGGAAACTCACGACCGGAAGGCCGTAGCCCACGAGGTTTGCCAGCCGCTGCCGTGCCCGCTGCAGATCGTCCGAAAGGTCGCCGAACAGCACGGCCGAGGCCGCGTCCTGCGTCGCGAGCTTCTCCGACGCGAGCGTCTCCCTCCGCTCCGCCTCGAACTGCGTGTAGACGAGGGCGAGGATGATCCAGATCGGCACGCCGGCGAGCATGTGCCACGTGGCCGCCTGGATCGCCGGGCTCTGCGTCCACAGCCCGACGAGCGCCGTCGCCACCGTGAGCGCGAGTTGCAGCACGAGGCCGACGGAAGCGGCGGTTGCGCCGCGGCGGTAGGTCGTCTGGTCGCCCTTCACGATTCCCTGCGATTCCCGTGTTTCCCGCGAAACCCGCGAGTCCCGAGCCGGCGCACGGGATGCGTCGCCGTCAGTCCCAAGTTTACCCACGCCTCGCCCGCCGCCGGCCGCCATTCTGTTAGTTCTTCGTGAGGCAGCCGGAGCGATTACAGTTGAGAATTCCGCGGCTCCCGGACTCCGCCCGATGCCCCTGTACGCCGTCGCCCGCAACGCCCTGCTCGAGTCGATCCGGCAGCCTGTCTTCGTCGTGCTGCTCGGCACGGGCATCCTTGCGCTGGTGCTCAACGTCAACCTCGCCGCGTTCGCCTTCGAGGACGACAACAAGCTGCTCATCGACCTGGGCTTGAGCACGCTGTTTCTGATCGGCATCCTGCTCGCGGCGTTCAACGCGACGGGCGTGCTCTCCCGCGAAATCGAGAACAAGACGGTGCTGACGGTGGTCAGCAAGCCCGTCGCCCGGGCCACGCTCGTCGTCGGCAAGTATCTCGGGGTGTCGGCCGCGATCGCGCTCGGTTTCTGGTCGCTCGTGGCCGTGTTTCTCCTGGCGGTGCGCCACCGGGTGCAGGCGGGCGTGCGGATGGAGGACACGTTCGACCTGCCCGTCCTGCTCTTCGGGCTCCTCTTCGGGGGGCTGGCCCTGCTCGTCTCTGGCCTGGCCAACTATCTCTATCGGAAGCCGTTCCCGAGCCTGTTCGCCGTGAGCCTCGCCGTGGCGATGTCGCTCGCACTGGGCGTCGTGGCCTGCATTTCCCGCGACTGGGAGTTCCAGAATCCGCTGGTCGAGTGGAACGGCCAGTTGATGATGGCGATCGCCCTCGTCTTCCAGGCCGTGCTCGTGCTCGCGGCCGTGGCGATCGCCGCCTCCACGAGGCTCGGGCAGGTGATGACGCTCGCCGTCTGCCTGGGCGCGTTTCTCGTCGGCCTGGTGAGCGAGTATTTCCTGGGCACGCTCGTCGCATCCTCGCGCGACGGGGGGCCCGCCCGGCTGGCCCGGACGCTGGCCTGGCCGCTCTACGCGGCGATCCCGAACATGCAATTTTTCTGGTCGGCCGATGCGCTCACGCAGGGCCACCCCATGACGCTGGCCTACTTCGGCACCGTGAGCCTCTATGCGGCGCTCCTCGTCGGAGCGATCATGAGCCTCGCGGTGCTGCTCTTCCAGGGCCGCGATGTCGGGTAGGCACCTCCGATTATTCCTGATCGTAGGCCTGGGCCTGGCGGCCGTCGCGGCCTTCGTCTATCGGCCGGCCATCGACGGGGGCTTCATCTGGGATGACAACGATTTCCTTACGCACAATCCCCTCAACGGGAATCTCCGGGGTCTGTGGGCGATCTGGTCGTCCTTCTCGGCCCCCGACTACTGGCCGCTGACCTACTCCGCCTTCTGGCTCGAGTGGCGGCTGTGGGGCGACGTGCCGCGCGGCTACCACCTCGTCAATATTTTTCTGCACGTGGCCGCAGCGTTGCTCGTGGCGGCCGTCCTGCGTCACCTCGGGGCACGGGGATGGTGGCTCGTCGCCCTTTTGTTCGTCGCCCATCCCGTCAACGTGGAGAGCGTGGCCTGGATTTCGCAGCAGAAAACGCTCCTCGCCACGGCCCTGCTTTTCGCGGCAACGCTGCTCTACGTCCGGGGGCGCTCGAGCCCTGAAGCCTGGACCGCGCAGGACACGTTGGCCCTGGGGGCGTTTTCGCTTGCACTCCTCGCGAAGACGTCGGTCGTGGCCTTTCCCATCGCCCTCGTCGGATACGAGTCGCTCAGGCGCGTCCCCCGCCGCGCCGACCTGCTCCGCACGGTGCCTTTCTTCCTCGCCTCGCTCGCAGGCGGGCTGCTCACGATCGCGTGCAACGCCGCCCACCACACCGGCGTGGTTCACGACCGCGGCACCGCCGAACGCATCGCCGGAATGGGCGCCGCGGCGTGGGCATACCTGGAAAAGGCCCTCGTGCCGACGGACCTGTGCTTCGTCTACCCGCGGTGGCAATGCGATCCCACGACGCTCGGCGGCTGGCTTCCGGACCTCGCCTGGCTGGCCGTGCTCGGCATCCTCGCCCCGGGAGCGCGGACCTGGGCCCGGGTGCCGCTGGCGGGGCTCGGCTGGTATCTGATCATGCTCGCACCCTCCACCGGTCTCGTGGACATCTATTTCCTCTCGTACGCGCCGGTTGCGGATCACTACCAATACCAGTCGCTGCCCGGGCTCCTCGCCCTGGTGGTCCATCCGCTGGCCGTGGCCGCGGAACGAATCGCCGTCCGGCTCGCCGTGAGCCGCGCCACCGCCGCGATCGCCTGGAGGTGTGCGACGGGGGCGGTGGCCCTCGTGGCCACGGCCGTCCTCGCCGACGCAGCACGCACCCGCGCGGCGGTGTACGTCGATGCCGAGACGCTCTGGCGGGACACGCTCTGCCGCAACCCCGACAGCGAACTCGCCCACAACAACCTCGGCGCCATCCTGCGCGATCGTGGCGACGATGCAGCGGCGCTCGACTGCTACCGCGAGGTCCTCCGGATCGACGGGCAGTCGGCGGCGACCGCCGTCGCCGAGACAAACCTGCGCGGCCTGACGGCGCTGCGCGCCTTTCGTGCAGGACGGTTGCGGGAAGCCGCAGCGGAACTCGATGCCCTGCTGGCCGCACCGCACTTTCCGCACCGGCACCTTGCTCCCGAGGCGGTGGCGGCGCTGTACGACCTGCGCGGCAAGATCGCGACGCTCGCGGGAGACGAGGCGACGGCCGCTCGCATGGCGGCCGTTGCGCTCGCGGGGCTGCCGGGCGACGCCGAGGCGGGGGGCAGCGTCCTCCTCGCCACTGCGCGATCGGCCTCGGGCAGCGACGAGCAGGCCCTCTATGCAGCCTGTGCGGACGTGGTAGCGCGGTATCCGGGCACGTTCGCCGCCGCCCGCGCCCATCACGAAGCCGGGCGGATCGCACGGCGGCGCGGCGAGACGGAGTTCGCCGCGAAACACTTCCAGGCCGCCCTCCGCATCGAGCCTCACGCCATCGACACCCGCCTCGCCCACGCGGAAACCCTCGCCGACCTCGGCCTCGCCGACGCCGCCCGGGCGACACTCGAGCCGATTCTCGAGGCGGAACCCTCCCACGAGGCGGCGGCCCGCCTGCTCGAGCGACTCGGCGACCCCGTCGGGCCACGTCAGGGGTCCTCCAAAGGACACGCGGAGAGGAACTGAAGGGGCTTCGAACGCGACGTGGAAGGAAAACTCTCCGCGCAAGTGTGCCACGCGGTTCAAGGGACGGGGGGCGGTTCGCGGCCGGATGTTCCACCGGAGCGGAGTTGGCGAACGCGGCCGAGGCGCCGCTCGAGCACCGGGTCACCGGGACGACGGCGGAGCGCGGCCTCGAAGTGCTGCTCCGCATCGCCGAGACGACCGACGTGAAAGCAGGCGACACCGCAGCCATCATGCGCCGTCGCCAGGAGGTCGTCCGGCCCGTTCCCATCCACGGCCTTCGCCAACGCTGATTCGAACATCGCGAGCGCGCGCGGATAGTTTTCCTCTGCCAGCAGAAGGATGCCCAGGTCGAGCCATACCCGCGGGTCGTCGGGGCTCACGACAGCTGCCTGCTCGAGCAGGGAACGTTTCTCCCACAAGCCAACGGCCCGCATGGCCTGGTTCCTCAGACTCGTGGCATTGGCGGTCGGGATCACGAGATCGCCACTCAGCGTTCGCAGGTCGAACACCCGCAGCCATTCGTCGGCGTGAGTCGGCTCGCCGAGCTGCTCCTCGAGCGAATCAGCCAGCCGCTTCAGCCACACGGCGTCGGTCTCGGCGTAGTCCGTGCCGCCGGCGCATGCCGACGCACCACGCGGCTCACACACGGGGTGGAGATGGATCACGAGATATCTGGCCTGCGTGGCCCGCAGCGCTGCCGAATCGCGGAGATCGACGAACCGTCGAAACCGGAACTGCACCGGCCGCGCAACCGCCCGGGCCAGCGTGCCGGGCGTGGCAAGACCGCGGACGAAGTCGAGTGATGGGTCGACGAGTTCCGGATTCCCGACATAGCCGCCCCAGACCGGCCGCCCGTGGTGCTGCTGCGCGAACGCGGACACGCACCAGTTGTGGCCGAGTGGAAAGGGATACTCGATCATCCCCGCCGCGGCGTCTGCGCCGGTCGCGGCGACGCGGGTGTAGAACTTCGACAGCGTGTCCGCGGTGAGTCCCATCGCGGGGCGATGAACGTTCCCGAACGCCCGCGTCGAGTCGTGACGATAGGTCTCCTGCCAGGCGGCATGGTGCATGAAGTTCCCTCCGTGGCCGAGCATCGCCGGCAAGGGCCCCCAGGCCACGACGGCCGCCGTTACGAGGAGAACCGCCACGGACGCCGCGGGCGAAAGCAGTCCACGGTCGGCGATCCGCCCGGTCAGCCGGTCGATGGCGTCGGCCCACCCCATCGCGGCGGTGACGATGAGCAGTGGCACGATCGGGAGGGCGTAGCGCGCGAGCACGATCGAGGCGTAGAGATCGGGCGCCCGCACGATCGCCAGAGCCCCGAAACAGACGACGGCCTGCACCGCGAGCAGCGTTAACCACCAACGGTCATGCCACCATGAACGGACTGCGCCCCAGACCAAGGCCCCCCCGCATACGACGAGGGGGATGGTTCGGCCGGTCCCCAGTGCGAGTTCAAGAAATCCCTGCAGCGTCTGCAGGCTGAAACTATCGCTGCTGCGGTAGGCCGCCGAGAAGCCGCCGGCAGAGTTGATGACCGCCGGCCCAACGAGCGTCGCGGCCGTCAGGACGAGAGTGACGAAACCAATCGCGGTCTCGCGGCTGGCCGCCGCCCTTCGAGGCCCGCGCCGCCAGAGCACGTCGCCCAGGAGCACGAGGCCGTTGGCGGCCACCGCGAACACCGCTACCTGGTGGGACCATACGGCGAGTCCGCCGGACAGTCCCCAGGCGACTGCCACCGCGACTCGCGCCCGGCCGGCGGCGTGGGATTCGGTGAGCATCCGGTGCGCCGCAGCCGTATTGACGAACGAGAGCCACGCGAGCAACGCATACGGCCGGGTGATCCGCGAATAATAGACGAGAAGCGGCGCGATCGCGATCAGCCCCACGATCAGCGCTCGTTCCGCGCCTGATTGGCGCCGCCGAGCGAACTGCCAGACGGCGACGAGCAGGCCGATGCCAGCCACAGCCGACGGCAGTCGCAGCACCATCTCGTTCCAGCCCCAGCCATCGAGGAGCCAGCGCGAGTAGAGGTTCACCGGGATGCTGTTGGCCGCGAACAGGAAGTGGCTGGCGAGATGGCCGAGCGGATGCCGCGCGGCGGCCATGAGCGCGTGAAACTCGTCGTCGAGCAGAAACTGCTCGGCCAGCCGATGCAGCCGCAGCCCGATGCCGACCCCGAGCAGGAGGACGATCAGCGAGGTCGCGGGCACGAGCGGTTTGAGCAAGAACACGCGGGCCGCGGCCCCCGGAACGCGGCCGACGACCGTCGGACGTGGATCGCCCCCGGCCGCCGTCACCGCCGCGACAACCGGCTCAGCAACCGGCTGGCGAAGTCATCGGAGAGGCCGAGCCTGCGCTTGATCCTCGAGTACACCGCCACGGCCGTGGCGTCGGCCCAGATTGCGAACCGACGGCCGAGGGAGTCGGAAGGACGCGCCTTGTAGTTCGTGGCCCGCGGAGCGCCGCCCGCCGGCTCGTCGGTAAAGTAGTAGAGCGCGATGCTCCGCCGCGTCACGTCCGGTGGGCAGCGGATCGGGTCGGGGTAGCCGTGGTAGGTCGTCTCGGTGGTGTTGAAGATCACGGCCTGGTTGAGCACGGGCGGCACCCGCACGACCGGCCGCGTCATCGCCTCGTCCCAGAGTTCGATCGCGCCGCCCCACTCGTCGTGCCACTCCGGGTTGAGGTAGACGATCAGGTTGCACCGCCGCCGCCACGTGGGCCGATGGTGATGCATGGTGAAGTCGGCATGCACGTTCAAAAAGCCGCCGGCCGGCGTCTGATGCATGCCGCCGCCCTCGAGCGAAGGATCGGGCAACAGGCCCTCGATCCCCGTCAGCCGCGACAGCCACGCCACGAACCGCGGCGAATTAAGCTCGTCGATCACCTGGCCGATCGAGTCGGGGAACAACGCCCGCTTCGTCTGGCCGAACTTGTGCTCGTTGACGTGCTTGTAGTTGATCCAGGCGCTGCCGGTCGGCGGAGGGAAGTCTGCCGCCAGCCGGGCGGCGACGCCGGGGGCGAGGAAGTCGCCGATCGCGACGTGCGGGTAGGGATCAGCCGTGACGTACCGGGCGGCGAGGGTGGGTAACTCGCGGTCGAGCGCGTCCCAATCCAGATTCGATGCCCCGGCTGCGGGCGGCGATGCGGCGGCGTCGATCATCGAAGCGTCGGCTCCAGATGGGGCGTGGCCGGCGGGCCAGAGACCGGCCTCTCAGGCGGGTGAGCCGACGCCGGCTTGGGCCTGAAGAAGGCGTCGTCCACGAGCCCCCAGCGGGCCAGCCGGTAGTGCAGCCCTGTGGCAAGGCAGCCCAGACCATAGCTGCAACTGCTGGCGAAATTGATCGACGAGGCTTCCTTGAAGTATTTCGTGGGGCAGGAGACCTCGGCGATCGTGTAGCCGAGCCAGTGGATCTGGGCGAGGATCTGGTTGTCGAACACGAAGCCGTTGGAGTTGTTTTCGAACGGCACCCGCTCGAGCAGGCTCCGCGAGAAGGCCCGGTAGCCGGTGTGGTACTCCGAGAGGTTGGCGTTGAGCAGCAGGTTTTCCGCCCAGGTCAGCGTCCGGTTGGCGACGTACTTCCAGAGCGGCATGCCGCCGGCGAGGGCCCGGCCGCCGAGGATCCGGGAACCGAGCACGCATTCGTACACGCCGTTGGCGATGAGCGAGGCCATCGCCGGGATCAGCATCGGGGTGTACTGGAAGTCTGGATGGACCATGATCACGATGTCGGCGCCCCGCTCGAGGGCGAGACGGTAGCAGGTCTTCTGGTTGCCGCCGTAGCCGAGGTTGTGCTCGTGTCGGACGGCGATCGTTTTCGGCAGGGTGGCCGCAATGGCGAGCGTATCGTCGCCGCCCGCATCGTCCACGACGATCACCTCGTCGACGATGCCCTCCTGTGCCAGCACTTCCGCATGGGTCCGCCGCAGCGTGGCCGCCGCGTTGTAGGCCGGCATCACGACGATGACGCGTCGGTCGCGAAACATGGCGGCAGACCTCGATGCTGGAACGGTATGCTGACTCTGGAAATCCACCTTGCAGATTATTCGGAGAACGTGAGCAAGTCGTGAGCGTGACGACTGCCCGAACGCCGGCGCATGGGATGGGGCCGGCGAGCCGCCCCCTGCCGGCCGCGCTCGCCCTCGTGGCCGCCGTCGCCGCGATCTATTGGCCGACCGTCGGGCACGGTTTCGTAGCCTTCGACGACCACCACTACATCCTCCAGAGCCCGGTCCGCGAGGGGCTCACGTGGCGTGGTTTGGTGTGGGCGTTCACGGCGTTCCACTCGGGCAACTGGCATCCGCTCACGTGGCTGAGCCACATGCTCGACGTGTCGCTCTTCGGCCTCTGGGCCGGCGGGCACCATCTCGTGAGTGTCGGTCTGCACGCCGCCAATGCCGTGCTCCTTCTCGTGGCCCTCGACCGCCTCACCGGCCGCTGGTCGGAGAGCCTCGTCGTGGCGGCGGTGTTCGCGGTGCATCCCCTCCGCGTCGAGTCGGTCGCGTGGGCGGCCGAACGCAAGGACGTGCTCTCGGGCCTGTTCTTCATGCTCACGCTGCTTGCGTACGAGCGCTACGCCCGCCTGCCCTTCAGCCCGCTGCGGCTGGCGGCGGTGTGCCTGCTCGTCGCGGCCGGTCTGATGTCGAAGCCGATGCTGGTGACGCTCCCCTGCGTGCTCCTGCTGCTCGACTGGTGGCCGCTCGACCGGCTCGCGACCAGCCCGCGGCGTTGCCTGCTCGAGAAGGTGCCGCTCTTCGCCACCGTCGTGGTCTCGGCGGTGGTCACGGTCCTCGCCCAGGGCGACGCGGTCTCGTCGCTCGAACGGCTGCCCTGGGCGATGCGGCTGGGCAACGCCGCGCTGTCGCTGGCCGGATACGTGGGCAGTTCGTTCTGGCCCACCTCCCTCGCCGTCCTCTATCCCTACGACCACACCGCCGCGCTCTCGCCCGGGGCGGCATGGGCCGCCGCGGCTCTGGTCGCGGTCACGGCCGCCGCCATCGCCGCGGCGGGCCGGGAACGGGCTGTGCCCGTCGGCTGGCTCTGGTTTTGCGGGATGCTCGTCCCGGTCCTCGGCCTCGTGCAAGTTGGCAGTCACTCAATGGCCGACCGCTTCACATACCTACCCGGCATCGGCCTCGCGATCGCCTTGGTCTTCGGCGGCTTTACGGTGGCACGGAGGCTCGCAGCCGCCTCGGGCCTCGAGGCCGAGGAGCGCCGAAGGGCGGCGGTCGCGGGCTGGGCCATGGTGGGCGTCGCGATCGTCTGCCTCGCGGGAGCGGCCCGTCGGCAGGTCGGCTTCTGGAGCGACACGGAAACCATGTGGCGGCGGGCGGTGGCGGTCACGCGGCGGAACGACCGGGCCCTCGACAACCTCGCCTGGACGCTCGCGGAGTCAGGCCGCATGGACGAGGCGGCCGGCTACTTCGCAGCCGGCCTCGCCATCAACCCGCAACGCTCCGACTCGGCCAATGCCCTGGGCCTCCACCTGCTGGCGCAGGGCCGACCTGCCGAGGCGGCCGAATGCTTCGACATCGCGATCCGGGCCGAGCCGGAACTACCGCAGAGCCACGCCAACCTCGGCATCGCACTCGCCCGGCTGGGGCGGACCGCCGCCGCCCGCAGCGCACTCGAGCGATCGATCGCGCTCGATCCATCCTTTGCCGGGGGGCACTACAACCTCGCGCAGTTTCTGATCGCCCAGGGCGATGCCGACGCGGCCGAACGCCATCTGCGAGAGGCCATCCGGCTTGATCCTGCCCACGTCCAAGCACCTCAGGCGCTCGACAGACTCCGACGGCGGCAGCCGTTGGCTCGGCCTCCCGCCGACCCTGCGGCACCGGGTGCCGC
>RFPF01000110.1 GCA_009926295.1 Planctomycetia bacterium | reverse complement strand
GACGGAAGCCGGCGCGTCGGCGGTGGCGCCAGCCTGTTGGGCATGAACGCCATCGGAACCCGGGATGAAACCACCGAACGTGAGCAGGAACGCCCCACAGGTGAGAAGCCATCGCCAGGACATGACACCACCCTTCGAGCAGCGATCTCCGAACGCTCTCATCATACCGGTGTGCGGTCAAGGGTCCGCGCCACGTCGTCAGCCCGAACAGTCACCCGCGCGACCGCACAGTCTGCGTGGTCAGCCCATTCCCTAGCTTCCGAAAGCCCGTGGGCCGAACCATCCTTGTCGGCCGGCAGCCCAGGCACACCTTGGCCGTGCCTGCGGCTGCCCGGGGCTGCACCGGCCATGGATGGCGGTGCAGCCCGAGCCGCTACGCGTCGGCGTAGCGTGCAAGCAGTTCCTGGGCTTCGACCGGCGTGCCCGGCGTGACGAGCACCTCGGCGAGCTTGCCGTCACGTTCGGCATAGACGGTCGTCTCCATCTTCATCGCCTCGAGCGAGAGGAGCTTCTGCCCCTTCGTCACGACGTCGCCGGGACGCACCGCGACCGTCACCACGAGGCCCGGCATCGGGGCGCCCACCTCCCGGGCGTCGCCCGCCACCGCCTTCGGCCGTCGTTGCACCTTCGCCTCGAGGCTCTTGTCGGCGATCGACACGCTCCGCGGCTGACCGTTCAGCTCGAAGAACACCGTCCGGGTGCCGTCGGCATGCGGCTCGCCCACCGTGAGGAGGCGGATCAAGAGCGTCTTGCCCGGTTCGATCTCGACGGCGAGTTCCTCCCCAGGCTTCAGCCCCTCGAGGAAGGCCGGCGTCGGCAGCACGCTCACGTCGGAATACTTTGCGACGTGGCGAGCAAAGTCTTCGAAGACCCGCGGATAGAGGAGCCAAGAGAGCACCTCTCTCGGCGAGGCCGTGCGACCGACGATCTCGGCTGTTTTCTTTCCCGCTGCATGAAAATCGGCCGGCGGCAGCGACTCGCCCGGGCGGCCCGTCACCACCCTGCCGTCGCGCACGATCCGCTTCACGACCGCCGGCGGAAATCCCCCCGGCGGCTGGCCCATCCGGCCGGCCGCGAGGTCGAGCACCGACTCCGGGAACGCGAGGTCGCGGGAATCGGAAAGCAGTTCCGCCGCCTGCAGGCCGTTCGTCACGAGCATGAGCGCGAGGTCGCCCACCGACTTGCTCGTCGGCGTCACCTTCACGATGTCGCCGAGCAGTTGGTTGCACTCGGCGTAGGCCTTGCAGACCTCCTCCCAGCGGTCGCCGAGGCCGAGGGCCTTGGCCTGCTCAAGCAGGTTCGTGAACTGCCCGCCGGGCATCTCGTGGAGGTAGAGGTCGGCGTCGGGGGCCTTCATGCCGCACTCGAACGCCGTGTAGTGGTCGCGGACGGCGGCCCAGTAGTGGGCGAGGTGCCGCAGCGGCTCGGGGTCGAGGCCGGTGTCGAGCGGCGTGTGGCGGACGGCATCGACGAGCGCATTGAGATTCGGCTGGCTCGTGAGCCCTGCGAACGGCGCGAATGCGGCGTCGACGACGCTCGCGCCGTTCCGCGCGGCCTCGAGCAGCGCGGCCATCTGGGCGCCGGACGTGTCGTGCGTGTGGAAGTGGATCGGAATGCCGACTTCGTCGTGGAGCGCCTTCACGAGCTTCGCGGCCGCGAAGGGCTTGCAGAGCCCCGCCATGTCCTTGATGGCGAGCATGTGGGCGCCGAGCTTTTCGAGCTCCTTGGCGAGCTTCACGTAGTAGTCGAGCGAATACTTCGTCCGCTTCGGGTCGAGCACGTCGCCGGTGTAGCAGATCGCCGCCTCGCAGATCGCACCGCTCTCCACCACGGCGTCGATCGCCACCCTCATGTTCGGCACCCAGTTGAGCGGGTCGAACACGCGAAATACGTCGATGCCGGAGGAGGCCGACTCCTTCACGAACGCCTGCACGACGTTGTCGGGGTAATTCGTGTAGCCCACGGCGTTGCTCGCGCGCAACAGCATCTGGAAGAGCACGTTCGGGATCCGCTCGCGGAGCCGCAGGAGCCGGTCCCAGGGGCACTCCCTCAAAAATCGCATCGACGTGTCGAACGTGGCGCCGCCCCACATCTCGAGCGAGAAGAAGCCGGACGCCAGCCTCTCGAGCGAGAAGAAGCCGGACGCCAGCCGGGCGTAGGCGTCGGCCACGGCGAGCATGTCGTGCGAGCGCATCCGCGTGGCGAGGAGCGACTGGTGGGCGTCACGCATCGTCGTGTCGGTGACGAGCAGGTGCTTCTGCGACCGCACCCAGGCGGCGAACTTCGCTGGGCCCAGTTCCTGGAGCGTCGTTCGCGTGCCGGCGGGAGGTGGGGCGAAGCGATCGTAGTCGGGCAGCGGCGCGGGTTCGCGGCGCACGGCGGCGGCCCGGCCCTTCACGAGGGCGTTGCCGTTGACGATCACGTCGGCGAGGTACTCGAGGACCTTCGTCGCCCGGTCCCGGCGGAGCGGGAAATCGAAGAGCGCGGGCGTCTCGTCGATGAACCGCGTCGTGCAGTTCCCCGCGAGAAACTCGGGGTGCGTGACCAGGTTTACGAGGAACGGGATGTTGGTCTTCACGCCGCGGACGCGGAACTCCTGCAGGCACCGCTCCACGTGGCCGGCCGCCTCCTCGAGGTTGAGCCCCCGGGCCGTCACCTTCACGAGCAGCGAGTCGAAGTAGGGCGTGACGACGGCGCCGGAGAAGGCCGACCCGGCGTCGAGCCGGATGCCCATGCCGCTCGCCGAGCGGTAGGCCGTGATCCGGCCGTAGTCGGGCAGAAACCGGTTCTCGGGATCCTCGGTCGTGACGCGGCACTGCACGGCCGTGCCCATCGACCGGATCGCCGCCTGGTCGCCGAGGCCGATCTCGGGGTCGGAGAGTTTCCAGCCCTCGGCCACGCGGAGTTGCCGGCGGACGATGTCGATGCCCGTGATCTCCTCGGTGACGGTGTGCTCCACCTGGATCCGCGGATTCACCTCGATGAAGAAGAACTTGCCCGTGTCGGCGTCGACGAGGAACTCGACGGTGCCTGCGTTCTCGTAGTTCGACGTGCGGCCGATCGCGAGCGCCGCCTCGCAAATGGCGTCGCGGGTCTTCTGCGGCAGGTTCGGGGCCGGGGCGATCTCGACGACTTTTTGGTGCCGCCGCTGCACGGAGCAGTCGCGCTCGAAGAGGTGCACGAGGTTGCCGTGGAGGTCGCCAAGCAGCTGCACCTCGATGTGCCGGGCCCGCTGAATGAATTTTTCCACGAACACGGCCGCGCTGCCGAAGGCCGTCTTGCTCTCGCGCTGCGCGCTCTCGAGGGCCACGGCCAGTTCGTCCTCGCCGCGGACCACCCGCATGCCGCGGCCGCCGCCGCCGTGGGCCGCCTTGAGGATCACGGGCCAGCCGAGTTCCTTCGCGATCGCGAGCGCGTCGGCCGGGCTCGTGACCGGCTTCGGGCTCCCGGCGAGAATCGGCACGCCGGCCCGCTTGGCGAGGTCGCGGGCCGCCGTCTTGTCGCCGAGCATCTGGAGGAGCTCGACCCGCGGGCCCACGAACGTGATGCCCGCCTTCGTGCATGCGGCGGCGAATGCCGGGTTCTCCGACAGAAACCCGTAGCCCGGATGAATCGCATCGACGCCGTGTTCCTTCGCGAGGGCCACGATCGACTCGATGTCGAGATAGCTGCGCAGGGGTTCGCCCGGCCTGCCCACGAGATACGCTTCGTCGGCCTTGAAGCGATGGAGGGCGAAGCGGTCTTCATGGGCATAGATCGCGACGGTGCGGATGCCGAGTTCGTGGGCGGAGCGGAAGACGCGGATCGCGATCTCGCTGCGGTTGGCGACGAGGAGTTTTTTGATGGGGCGCATGAGAGCGGCTGGTGGCGGGGGAGGCTGTCGGCCGCCCCGATCAGCCGAGGGCGGCGAGCGGAAATCGTACCCGTTTCACCATGGACTGACAGGGCCGCCAGCCAGCCCGGTGACCCCCGTCGGCCCAAGCCGTGACAGGCGAAAAGGTTGATGGTAGCGTGATGAGGGGAGTCTCGACGTCGGCAAAGATCCGGAACCGAACCATGAAGACGATCGCTCCGTGGTTTTTCGCCGTGTGTGCCCTGCTGGTGGGAATCGAGGCCGCGGCGCAGACGCTGCCTCCGGCCAACCAATACATGGGGCCGCCCGGCACCGCCACGATGCACGCCAACGCGGCCTCGTCCAATGCCACCACCAACCGTGGCCCCGGGTCGCTCTTGGTCTCGACCACGTCCGTGAATTTCAGCGCCGTCTTTCCGACGATCCTCATGGGAAGCGACGGCATGATCGTGTCGGTCGCCACCAAGTGGTCCGACCAGACGCCTTATGTGTACCTGCTCAACCCGACCACGCTCGAGTCGCTGGCGACGATGAAGCTCGTGAAATCCTCGATCAGTGACATGGCCGGCGGAATCTACTCCTATCTCGACAACAACGACCGGCTCGTGCTGGTGGATGCCGACGGTCTATTGAAGCGGATTTCTTACTCCCAGCAGACCAGCGGGTCGTGGTCGCTCAACGTCGAGTCGCAGGTGCAGATCGGCTATCCCGACGTCGTCGGCCTCGTGCCCGACTATCAGGGTCGGGTCTGGTTCGCGACCGCCCAGGGAACATCGGGCACGTCGGGCGCCGTCGTCGGCTACTACGATCCCACGTCGAACCAGACGTCGGCCTTCACGCTCCCCGCCGGTGAGCAGGTTGCCAACAGCATCTCCTCCTCGCCCAGCGGCGTGGCCGTCGCCTCGACGTCGGCCCTCTATCTCTTCCAGTCGGGTTCGAGTGGGCCGGAGCAGGTCTGGCGGCAAGCCTACGACCAAGGCCCCGCCCGCAAGCCCGGCCAGTTGAGCTGGGGCACCGGTGCGACGCCGGCGTTCTTCGGACCGCAAACCGGTTACGAGTATCTGACGATCACCGACAACGCCGCTCCGCAGGAACACATCCTCGTCTATCAAACGACGTCCGGAACCCTGATCGGCTCGGTGCCCTTTCTGATTTCCGGCACCAACAGCGGCAACGAAGACGCCGCGATCGCCGTCGGCAACAGCGTCTTCTACCCGAGCACCTACGGCTACCAATATCCGCCGTCGGCGGAGAGCGGCACGAGCAGCCCCACGTCGGCCCCATTCGTGGGCGGCATGCAGCGGGTAGACGTACTCACGGACGGCAGCGGGCTGACGACGGTCTGGCAGAGCGGCGTCGTGTCGGCCGGCGAGCCGCGGCTGTCGCTCGCCGACAACCTCATCTACACGATCGGCCTCGACACGACGACCGGGGTGTACAGCCTGATCACGGTGGATCCTGCGACCGGCGCCCCGGTGAGCAGCACGCCCTACGGTTCCGCGATGGGCGACAATCCGCTGCAGATGGTGAGCCTGATCAGCCCGTCCGGCGTGCTCTACCAGGGCACGAAAGGGGGAATTCTGCGCGATCGTGCCGGAGCCCTCCGCGGTGGCGATGGCCTGCGGAGGAATCGCCTGGGTGGCATGGCGTTGTCGACAGCGACGGTCGTCGTAGGCATTCCGGCCTCGAGCAGGCGAGTGGGTCTGAACCAGCGGATCACGCCGCGTCCCAGGCGGAGCGTCCGGCTCGACCCGCAGACCGCCGGCAAGACTGGCCTAACGGCTGTGCCTGCTGAGGAGGTATCCGCCAAGAGTCGCTTCAGCCGAGCGTTCTCCTTCTCGAGATCCTTCAGCCGCTTTGCCTGGTCCGTCCGCAGTCCCCCGTATTCTCGCTTCCAGCGGTAATAGGTCTGCTCCGTCACGCCAAGCTTCCGCACCACCTCAGGCACGGTCTTCCCCCGAGCCAACTCGACTTCGGCCTCACGGAGCTTTCCGATGATCTGCTCCGCTGTGAACTTCTTTCCGCGTGGCATCTATCGCCCTCCCTTGGGTAACACCACCCAGAGATTCTCTCTCTGAAAGTGGCGACGTTTAAGGGGGGCAGGTCAGAGGATGAAGTCGGTGATGTCGTGGAACGCGTACAAGTTCATGATGTGCCAGACGATCGGCTTGCCGCCGATCTCGACCATCGGTTTCGGGCGGACCTCGGTATGCTCCCGCAGACGGGTGCCTTGCCCGCCGCAGAGGATGATCGCCTTCACGGGAACTCCTTTCGTCCTGCAGTCCTTCGCGCCCAGCCTGCATTGCGGCTGACGAATGCGACTCGTCCGGGGCGGAGACACTCCGAAATGTGCCGGGACGGTATCAGTCCACGCAGGCCCGGGCAAGGCGAATTCGTCTGTTTTCCCGGCCGAAAACCGCAAAACCAAACGGCTCCAGGCCCCCAAGAGCCGTTGTTTCCGACAGGGCGGATTCCGTACCCTCCGTCGTCCCGTCCCAAAGGGCGGGAAAAAACCGGCGCGGCGAGCATGCCGAACGACCGCGATGCCTCGTCCACGGCATGTCTGGAGGAACCGATGAATCGTCTCGAGCATCTGCAGAGGCACATTTCGCGCGAGCATCACGTGCTGGAAATCGGCCCGTACTTCAATCCCATCGCCCCCAAGGCCGCTGGCTACCGTGTGACGACGCTCGATGTTTTCAACACCGCCGAGTTGCGCGAAAAAGCGGCGGTCGATCCGAACATTCCCCGGGAACGAGTGGCGGAGATCGAGGATGTCGATCTCCTTGGCTCGGCCTGCGACCTGGCCGATCTGACGCGGGCGCGTTACGGAGAAGATCATCGCTTCGATTGGATTCTGTCCTCGCACAACATCGAGCACATTCCGAACCCGATTCGTTTTCTGCAGCAATGCGCTGCCGTGCTGCGGTCGGAGGGAACCCTGAGGCTGGCGATTCCCGACAAGCGGTTCTGCTTCGACCATTTCCGGCCGCTGACGGACGTGAGCGAATTCCTGCAGGCGTTTCACGAGAACCGAGCGCAGCCGACCGTCTACCAGGTGTTCCGCGAGGAGTCCTTTCGCAGCGAACCGATGCCGGGGCAGGAGGGCTGGAGTCCGATTCGTCGGAACGTTTCGCTCTATCGCGCCTGGTTCGGCAGCGATGGAACGATGCCCACCGAATACATCGACACGCACTGTTGGGCCTTCACGCCGGAGTCATTCGAGTTGACCATCCTCGATCTCCACGCGTTCGGACTCGTCGACCTCGTGATCGATTCCATCACGGATACGCATGGCCTGGAGTTTTTCGTCGATCTGAGGCGACCCGCCACACCGCACATCATCAGCGAGGACGAATACCACGCTGCCCGGGCCTGGCTCCTCGGCCGCTGCGTCGGCGGCATGCCGGCAACCGAGGCACGTCCGGCAGCCGTGCGTTTTCTGCCCGAGGCGGCGGCGCCGGGAGCGATCCGGAAACGGGGCGTGCTCCGGCGGGTGGTTCGCGAGTCGAGGCGGCTCGCCCGCCAGCTGACGAATCGGGTCACCGGGAAGGCGGCCTGAACTGCACGCGAGAAACGAGTGCGGGCGATCCTCGAGCTGGTGCGGTGCGGCAGCCGACCGGAACGTGGGCCTGTTCGTGGCCTTCCGCGTCCTCTTCAACGCGCGGTTTTACTACCCCGTGTTCATGGTGATGTTCCTCGACTTCGGGATCACCGTCGAGGAGTTCGCGCTGCTCAACGCGATCTGGGCGGCGGCAATCGTCCTGCTCGAGGTGCCGTCGGGGGCGCTCGCCGACCTCATCGGACGCCGGCGGCTCGTGGTCACCGGGGCGGGCTTGATGGTGGCAGAGATGCTCCTGCTCGTGCTCGTGCCGGTGCCCTCGCCGTGGGTGCTGCCCGCTCTGGCCGCCAACCGGATCGTGAGCGGCGCCGCCGAAGCTTTCATCTCCGGGGCCGACGAGGCGCTTGCGTTCGAGTCGCTTGCCGCCTGTGGCCGCACTGGCGAGTGGCCGCGCGTCCTCGAGCGACTTCTGCGCTACGGCGGAATCGTCACGATCGTCGGCATGGTGACGGGCAGCCTTGTCTACGATCCCGGCACGCTCGACAGCCTCGCGAGTGGCGTCGGCCTCGCCGGCGGCTTCACCCGGGCCGACACGTTTCGGCTGCCGATCTGGCTCACGCTCATATCGGCCCTCGGGGCGTTCGCCGCCGCCATCGCCATGCGCGAGCCACCCCGGGCCGCGGCTGCCGAGGACCACGCAACGGCCAGTCTCACGGCCTCATTTCGCCAGACCGCGGTCACCGGCCGCTGGATCCTCACGCAGCCGATCGTCTTGCTCGTGATCGTGGCCGGGATGCTCATCGACCTGCCGATCCGCCAGGTGCTCGTCGTGTCGAGCGAGATCTACGCCGAGATCGGCGTGCCCACGCCGGCCTTCGGGCTGGTGAGCGCGGCGTCGGCACTGCTCGGGCTGGCGGTGGCCGGGCCGCTGCGTCGCCTCGCGCTCGGGGCGAGCGCCCGTGCCAACGGACTCGTGCTGGCCGCGGTCACGCTCATCGGCCTCGTCGGCATCGCCGGCTTCGTCCCGCTCTCCTGCTTTCCACCGTGCTGCGGATGGTGGTGTTTCTCCAGAGCCAATACCTGAACCAGCTCGTCGACTCGGGGCGGCGGGCGACGGTGCTCAGTTTCCGCGGGCTCGCGGTGAACGTGGGCTACGGCCTCGGCTGCCTCGGACTCGCCGCCGCGACGGCGGCCAGCGAGCGAATCGTCGGCACGGACGACTGCTTCAGGGTCGTCGTGGGGATTTTGCCATGGGCATTCCTGTTGGCGTGCGTCGGCTTTTGGGGCTTCAGCCTCCGGCTGGGGGCAGAGCGTGGTGCGCTTGCGAGGCCCGGTGGCTTCGGCCAGCCGCCGGACCCTTCGGCCTGACCGTATCATGCTCGAGGCGGACGCAACCGGGGGCTGGTTCAGCCGTTCAAGCCTTTGGGTTCAGGCCTTTCGGAATGCTCCACCTGCGGGGCCGCTTTTCAGTTCCACCGGACACCGGTGATCACCATGCACGCGTCGCCCACACTCGCGCGGCTCCTCGTCGGCCTCGTGGTCCTGTCGGCGATCTTCTTCATCGTGGAGCGGCTCCTCGCCATGGG
>RFPF01000109.1 GCA_009926295.1 Planctomycetia bacterium | reverse complement strand
CTGCCCGGTGCGCCCGCCCATGAGGTGGTAGCGCCGCGAGCGGATCGATTCGGAGAGATCCCGGGCCGTCGCCTCGGCCTCGCCGAGCGGCTGCCCGGACGGCACCCCCGGCCGCTGATGGCCGGCCGCCGCGAGGTAGGCGTCGCGCAGGACATCCATCCGGCGCTTGACGTCGGGAACGAACGCGGCGAAGTGCTCGGGCGTCTCCTTCGCGGCCGCGCCCGGCGCACCGAGGCCCTTGAAGAAGCCGCGGGCGAAAGCCCAGTGGCCCGCCTCATTGGGATGGACGGCGTCAGGCGCGAACACCGTCCGGGGCTCCTTCGCCCGGGCCGTGGCGAGCAGTTCCTTCATCGGCCCGTGGATGTCGATCACGATCCAGCCGTCGGCCCGCCTCGAGACGAGCCACTGCGAGTAGGCGTCGAGCACGGCGTCGTAGTCGGTCTTGCCGGCGGGCCCATCCTTGTCGGGCCGCTGGTCGTAGACCGGCGGAGTCAGGTGGATGATCCTCGCCCCCGCCTTTTCGACCGCGTCGTGGAGCCGCTGCATTCCGTCCTTGAACTTCGCGAACCGCCCCTCGTCGAGCGGCTGGTAGATGCCGCAGTTCATCCCGTAGCAGGCGATCACGAGATCGGGCCGACCCACGCGCAGAACGCGGTCGAGCCGCTCGTGCAGGTCGGGCCGGGGAAACTTTCCGTCGGCATGCCCGTCCTCCGAGAGGCCCGACACCGTCTCGCTCGAGAGCGCCATGTTGATCACGTCACCGGTCCAGCCCTCCCCCTCGAGCCAGGCGATGACGGGCACGAGCCAGCCACCGCCGTAGGTGATCGAGTCGCCGAGGACGACGATCCTCTTCGCGTTGAGCACGAGGTCGCGTGGCGAAGCGGGTTCGCCAGCGGTGGGGGGAGCGGCAGCGGCCACCGCGCAGGCCGCGAGCAGCAGGATCGTCGAAGATGCCTCGATGGCACGCACATGTGGCTTCATGGCGGGGGCTCCCTTGGCGTGATGTCGAACGTGACGATGTCGTCGTACTCGCGGCGTTCCCACCGCACGATCGTACCCGGATCGCCGGGGTCGAGCACTGGAAACACGTGCACCGGTCTGATCGTGACCGTGAATCCGGGGCCTCTCTCCCGCCGGGCCACGTCGACCTCGACGTGGCCGTAGTGCTTGCCGCCCGACTCGAGCACGTCGCCCGTCCAGTGTTCCGGCGCATGGTCGTGGGCGAGGAACACCTGCCGGTCGTTCTTCGTGCCGTCGTCCGGCCCGCGCAGCGCATCCCCGCCGATGCCGACGTCGTAATAGTGCACTCCGTCGACGACGGAATGCTCGTACATCTCGTCGTGGCCCGAGAACACCGCCCGCACGCCGTGGCGGTGGAGGAGGGGGGCGAGCGACCGCAGTGGCTGCCCCGAGTGGGGGTCGGCGCCGCGGCCCGATCCGGGCGGACGCCCGTGCGGGCCCGAGGAGTAGGGGGCATGGTGGAACTGCACGAAGATGATCCGGCCGGCGGATTCCGCGGCGGCGAGTTCACGCGCGAGCCAGTCGCGCTGTGCCGACCCGGGGCCGATGTCGGGAACGTGCGGCGCATCGGCTCGGTCGAGTTCGTGGTTGGTATCGTCGGCCCCGTCGTCGCTGCCGCTGTTGGTCGTATCGAGCGTGAGGAGCGCGACGGGCCCGAAGTCGAGCCGATGGTAGCGTTCCTCGTGCCGCTCGTCGGCCGCCCCGTTGGCCGGGTGCTCGAAGTACGCGAGGAACTTCATCGCGCCGACGAGCGTTGCCCGACCGGAGTGGCCGCCGAGGTCGAGGGAAGGATCGTCCGACGGAGGGCCCCCGAAGATCTCGTGGTTGCCCAGTGCGGCCACGATCGGCACACGCGAGGCGAGCGTGCCGAAGTCGCCGGCGTTGTGCCGCCAGAACTCGTCCCAATCGCGCTGCTCGCCGCCGCTCTCGACGAGATCGCCCACCACGCTCACCAGCGCGGGATTGCCTGCCCGCAGGCTCTCGGCGGCCCGCGCGGCGATCAGCGCCAGGTTCGTGCGGTAGCCCGTCGTCTCGTCGGCCGGGTAGCGGTCGTTCACCCAACGTGGCCGCGGCCCGCCCGGAAGCGACGACGGCGGCGGCCATTCGACCCGGCTGCCCCGCGACTCCGGCTGCGTCTCGCTGTCTGCGTAGAAAAACAGCCTGACCGCTCCACCGGGGCCGACGTCCCCGGGCCGCGGGGCCGTCGTGAGGACGGCCTTCACGGTCTCGCCTCCCTGCCTGACGGCGTAGGGATAGCTCGTCGCCGGCTCCAGCCCCCCCACGCGGACCGAGTGCAGGAAGGGAGCGCTGCCGAGGCGGTCGTCGTGCCGTTCGTTCGGCTGGTAGGCGAGTTCGAGGCAGAGCACGGGCGCCGAGACGATCTCGCGGCCTGCAACCGTCACCTTTCCCGGCGTGTCGTCGTTCGACAGCCAGCGGACGGTCATCGCGTCGGCGGCCGGGTTCTGCAGGTAGGGGCGCACCCGGAAGGCCGAGGCGGCCGGCGGCGCCTCGGCCCGGGCCGGGGCGATGAGGCACGCGGTCACCATCCACGCCACGGCCCCGCCGCGCATCTCACTTGCTCCCGACGGCCGTCGCCCCGGCGCGGATCGCGAACAGGTGGCTCTTGTTCGCGATGTACAGCGTGTCGCCCGCCACGATCGGCGTCGAGTAGACGCTGTTGCCCATGTTGATCTCGGCGAGGATCTCCTTCTCCTTGCCGAGCGAGAACACGGTGATGTCGCCATCCTCGTCGCCGATGTACACCTTGCCGTCGGCCACGAGCGGAGATCCCCAGCTCGCGGCGAGCATGTCGTGGGTCCAGTGGGGCTTGCCGGTCTTCAGGTCGAGGCAGTGGAACAGCCCGCTGAAGTCGGCGACGAACAACAGCCCGTCGGCGATGGCGACCGTGCCGCAGGTGCGGTGCATCGTCTCCTCGAAGTCGAGCTTGCCGTTGCCGTCGGCATCGAACCCCGGATAGTGCCAGACGGCGGCGGACGCGGGGTTCGGCCGGGCCACCTCCCCCTGCTCCTTGATCACGGCCTGCTCGCGGCGACGCGGCAGGGGAGTGTTCGGGTCCTTGAGGCTCACGGCCAATTCGCTCGACACGTCACCCCGCTTCGTCGGGTCGATGCACCACAGGTGCCCCACGCCCTCGCCGTGCTCGGGATCCTCTCCGACGGCGATGTAGACGAGCCCCTCGTGCGCCACCGGAGTGCCGATGATATGGTTCCTGTCGGCGCGGCCCCCGAGCGTGTACTTCGAAGCCTTCGGGTTGCAGTCGAACTCCCAGAGCTTTTTTGCCCGGCCGTTCTCGCCGCGGGCGTCGAAGGCATAGAGCCAGCCGTCTCCGCCGCCGAAGAGCACCTGCGGCACGCCGCCGAGTTCGGCGCATGCGGGGCTCGACCACTGGCCGTGGAGCACGTTCGCGCCGGGCGTGCCGTCGGCCCAGAGCACCCTGCCGTCGCGCTTGTCGACGCAGAGGAAGCTGGGGGCCTCGGCGTTCGGCAGGTTGATGTGCCCCTCGTCCACGCCGTTGCTCGTGTTCACGAACAGCAGGTCGCCCACGGCCGTCACGCTGCACGAGCACATGTTGTGCTGGGAGACGCCGAGCTGCTTCATCATGTCGAGCACCCAGACGACGTCGGCCTCGTCCCTCTCCGCGACCTTCTCGGCGGTGAACGGGCCGTCGTTCTCGCCGTCGCGGAACCCCTCGGTGTCGAGGCACTTCACCTCGCCGCGGCTCGTCACGTACCAGAGGCGGTCGCCCTCCACGAGCGGCGCGCAGCAGATGCCCTGCAGCGGCCAGTCGTGGACGCGGCCGGTGGGGAGCTTCTCGCTCGAATCCTGCCAGAGGAACGAACCGTCCTTGGTGTCGAACGCGAGCAGACAGCCGAGGTCGACCGCGGGGGGATACCTCTTCAGCCAGCCCTTGCCGTTGTTCGTGCCGACGTATGCCTTGCCCCCCGCCACGACAGGGTTGCCGTACGACTGGCTGCCGAGGGCTGCGACCCAGGCGACGTTCCTGCTCGTGGCCGGCTTCCATTCCCCCGTATCGAGGTCGAAGTCGCCCGGCGCCCACTCGGCCGGAATGTTCTTCGCAGGCGACACGTTGTTGCGGACGGGGGATCCGCCCCACTGGTTCCAGTCACCGGCCCGGGTCGGCACGGCGACGAGGGCGGCCACACACACGAGGATCGCACGCAGGTTCACTTCACGGCCTCCACGGTCACGTTGTCGATCGAAATCTCGGAATCCTTCGAGTTGCCGAAGAAGCCGGGGCTGCCCTGCAGGTTGCCCGCCGCGTGCGTGGCTTCGATGGTCCAGGCGGCCGGCTCCGCCTCGCCCCGCGGCCAGACCTTGCCGCGGAGCACGGCCGAGCGGCCCGCCGTGCGGGCCTCGAACTTCACCGTGTACCAGCGGCCCGCCTCCCACGAAAAAGGGAGCGTCTTCGAGAAGTAGGTGGCCACCTGCGGCGGCCAGCTCCGCAGCTGCAACTGCTGGGCCGCGCCCATGAGATCCAGCGTGTACCGCTGGGCGACGAGGCCCATGTCGGGCATCCGTGCCTTCTCGAGAGCCGCGGGATTGCTGAATTTCTTGGCGAAGGCGTCGGCGTCGGTGGCCGGCGACTTCGCGCCCTCGGACGCCGGCGATCCGGGCCGCTCCACGCCCGTCTCCTGGGCCCGGAAGTCGGCCTGGATGACATAGTCGTGCAGCCCGATCGGCCCGATCCAGCCCTGGCTGCGGGTTCCCTTGGGGATGGTGGTCACCTTCACCAGGCACTTCGACCCGTCCACCTCGCGGATCACGTGGCGATACCGCATCCCGACCCACGGCAGTGGAGGCTCGCCCTTGACGACGCCCGTCTTGGGATCGGCGACGAGCGGGATGTCGTCGAAGTCGAACCTCCAGGGCAGCGGAGGCATCGAGCGGATACGGGCCCGGCCCTCGAGATCGCCCACCTTCGCCGTGACGATCGCGGCCGCATGCTCGCCCGGCGGCGCTGTGTAGGCACCGGCCTCCGTGACCGCTCCGGCCGTGGTTGTGAACGTCGCCGGTGATTCCCTCACGAACCGCCCTGCCGCATCGAAGAGCCGAGCCTTGAGCTGCACGGTCTCGCCCGCCGCGATCTGCGCCTCGGCGGGCACGAGCTGCAACCAGGCGGGCTCGCCAGCCGGGCCCGCGGTCGTGCTCGACACCTGCTGTGCCGCGGTGGCCCGCGGCTGCTCCTTGGCCGTCGGCATGCCGGAACTGCCGGCGATGCAGTAGAGCCGCGCCCCGGTCGTCAGGTAGATCCGCCCCCGCCAGGCGATCGGCGAGGCGGTGACCTCGTCCTCCTCATCGAGCCGCATGCGATTCACGAACTTCACGCCGTCGGCCGTCGGCTCGATCACGTGCCAGCCGCTCGTCGAGCATACATAGAGCTTTCCATCGGCCACGAGCGGGCTGCCGCGGACGATCGTGCCGAGCAGCTTCTGCGGGCGGCCGATTGCGGCCCCGGTGGCCTTGTCGAAGGCATAGACCTTCGCGCCGTCGTCCACGAAATAGACACGGTCGCCCAGCACCACCGGCATGGAGCGGCCGTCCATCACCCCCTTCTTCTGCCAGGCCGTGGCGGCGGCCGTGATGTCGCCGGAGCCCGCCGCCTTGAAGCGTGTCACAGAGCCCATCGACGTGTTGTCGAGGTTCTCCTCGGCCTGCGAGATGATGACCGTGTCGCCATCCACGAGCGGCGGTGTGTTGATGCCGCGGCGCGAGAGCTTGAAATTCCACACGGGCCTGCCCGTGCGCGGCTGGAAGTTCCACACGCTGCCATCGCTCGACCCGAACACCAGCGCCGCGCTGCCGCCGAAGTCGGCGAGCGACGGAGTGCTGTAGGTCGTGTCCTCTGGCAACTCCTTCGTGCCGTTCATCCACCGGACCACGCCCGTCGCCTTGTCCATCCCGAGGAAGCGATGCGCGGGCCGCGCCGTGTCGCCCCAGCCGGTGACGACGGCGCTGGCGATCACGAGATCCTCGAACACCACCGGAATGTTCGTGCGGCCACCGTAGGTCGAAAGGAAGCCGAACTCCTCGTGGAGCGAACGCTGCCACCTCGTCTTCCCCGTCGTGGCGTCGATCGCTGTGAACGCGCCACACACGCCATGGGCGAACACGGTGCCGCCCGCAGGATCGGCGACGACCGCCGACCAGCCGACCCGCTCGGCGGGCACGTCGGAGAGATAGACGTTGAACACGTTCTCCCAGAGTTTTTCCCCCGTGGCTGCGTCGAGGCACAGCACCTTCTCCGCCTCTTCGGTCGTGCCCGGCTTGTGCCGCACGAGGGTGAACAGCCTTCCGCCCATGATCACGGGCGTGGAGATGCCGCCCGCTTCTTCGTTCCTCCAGAGCACGTTCGTGCCCTGCCCGGGATCGAACGCCGTCACGAGCGGCGGGCCCTCGTAGCGGCGATCCTGCTGCGGTCCACGCCAGTCGGGCCAGTCGCCCGCCCGGGCGGCATCCGCCATGAGGCAGGTGGCAAGAACCGTCGCCACGATTCGATTCATCGCCCGGTCCCCTAGTTCGTGAAGCCTTCGGCAGCCGCGTCGGCCGGCAGTTTGGGATCGACGAGGCCCCGCGCCCCGCGGCCCTGCTGGAGGCGGTCGGCCGTATCGGCGCGGATGCTCTCGATGTCGGCGTCGCCCCAGCGGCGACGGGTGGCCAGATCGGGCGGCGAGAACGGCCGCACGACCCGCATCCCGACTCCGAGCGCCGGTTCCTCCGTGTACCACCACGGGCTCTTCGGGAGGTTCGGATCGACGTCCTTCCAGGGAATGTCCTCAGAGCCGCGGCGGGCGGCACTCCGGCACTGCGCCGCCTCGTCGTAGTAGGCACCGCCGCGCACCACGCGTGGCGAAAGGTGCTCCGGCCAGACGGCCGCGAGGCCCGCGGACACCGGTTGGGGCAGGGCAGCCTGCCGTCCGTAGCCGCCGGGCACGAGTTCGTCGAGCACCCACTCCGCCACGTTGCCGTGCATGTCGTGGAGGCCGAACGCATTGGGCTCCTTCTCCCCCACTGGGTGCGTCGTCTCGTCGGATGTGTCCGCGAACCACGCGGCCGCCTCCAGCGCGGCGGCAGCCGCACCCGAGTTCCACGGCGTCGTCGTGCCGGCCCGGCAGGCATATTCCCATTCGGCCTCGGTCGGCAGCCGGTAGAACCGCGCCGTGAGGCCGCTGAGCCACTTCGTGTATTGCCGCGCGGCGAACTGCGTCATGGTCACGGCGGGCTGGAGCGGATCCTCGCCGTTGGTGAAGGTCGTCGTCGGGTCATAGAGGTTGGATGGGGCCGTGACGGCGTCGGCCTCGTTCTCGGGCGTCACCGTGCGGACATGTGCCGATTCGAGCGCCTTGAAGAGATCGCAGGCCGCCATGTAGGCCTTGTATTCGCCCCACGTCACCTCGCAGCGGCCCATCCAAAAGGGCTCGATCGAGACGTCGAATTGCGGCCCCTCGTCGGAGGTGCGATCCTCCTCGCCGTCGACGCTGCCCATGCGGAACGTGCCACCGGGAATCGGCATCATCCGGAACGTGATCTCGGTGCCGGGGATCGTCTCGTCGTAGGCGACCATCCAGCCGCCGGGCACCTTGACCGCCGGCCCGTCGCCGGCCGGCTTGACCTCTCCAGCGACGAAGCCGGGCTGGGAGGCGAAGGCCATGTCTGCCGCGACCAGCGAGGCGACGAGGACGAGGCACAGGGTCGCCGGGGCGGTGACTGGACGAGACTGCATGAACATGATCCGGAGGGAGCGGAAGGAAGGCCGATGCGGCGGGATGACGTGTAAAGTGTAATCTGTGCGGAGTTCCCCGCCCACAAACGATGGCACGCTCCGTGGCCGCTCCGAAACCCACGAAACCCAACGCATCGAAACCGTCCGGCAAGGCCACGGCCGCCGACAAGCCGGCCGAGCGGGTGGTGGCGGAAAACCGCCGTGCCAGGCACGAATACGAGATCGTCGACACGCTCGAGTGCGGGATCGCGCTGGTCGGCAGCGAGGTCAAGAGCCTGCGGGCCGGCAAGCTGTCGCTCGACGAGGCTTACGGACGGGTCGATGCCGCGGAGGTTTGGCTCATCGGCTGCGACATCCCGGAATATGAAAAGGCCAATCAGCTCAACCACCAGCCGAAGCGTCCGCGCAAATTGCTGCTCCACCGCCGGGAGATCAAGAAGTTCGCGAGCCTGGCCTACGAGAAGGGCCTGACGCTCGTGCCGCTCAAGATGTACTTCAAGAACGGTCGGGTGAAGGTGCTGATGGGGATCGGCCGCGGGCGCAAACTGCACGACAAGCGCGAGAAGCTCAAGGCCGCGGGCGCCAGGCGAGAAATCGAAATCGCCCTCCGCGGGCGGGGCCGCGGAGGGCGATGACATTCGGTGGCATCGGGCGGGCGCGGATCAGGCCTCGCTCGCGCCCACGAGGTTGGCGGCGGAATCGGTCGAATCCTCCGGGTGCCACAGCGGCATGCCGCGTTGGATCCGCTCGGCGAGGATGTCGAGTTTCTGCTTGGAACCGGCGGGTGCTTTCGTGGGGACGAATTCCGGTGTGGTGTGGGGCTCGAAATTCTCGTCGTGACCGTAGAGCTCGATGATTTCGAAGACGTTGCGGATGCGGGCCATCGGAACGAACAAACTCCTGTCGTGCAAAGGTGAGTGATTCACCCTACGAGGCACTCGGACCATCCGAGACCTCCGGGCTTTCAAATCCGGTCGTCGATTCAACATGCATGTCCGGCGGGTCGTGGGCCGGGGTGGCCGGCCGAGCCGCCATGCATCCCGCGGATGGGACGGCCGGGAGGCCGCTGCGGGTGGCAGGTCGAAAGGAACGACGCCATTATGGACCCGGGATTGCGCGAGTCAAACAATCGGTGACCCGGCTCCAAAATCGTTCCGAGCCGGACTTTTCCGGCCGGAATGGCGGCACGATCCGCGCCGCTTCACGTCCACGCGGCGATCACCCGCCCGGCGCGCCGGGCG
>RFPF01000108.1 GCA_009926295.1 Planctomycetia bacterium | reverse complement strand
CCACGGCCACGATCCATCCCGCGCCCACCACGAGCGCCACCCGGCCGCAGACGGCGGCGCCGGCACCGTCGCCGACCGCCTTCAGCAGCATGCCGAGGCCGACGACCACCGCGATCACGATCGGCAGCAGAATCGCACACGCGACCCCGGTCAGCAGCATCCGCCTGACGATTCCGCGCATGGCGACTGGGCTGTCTCTCAGCGGACGGGGGGTTCGATCTCCACGCTGGATTGTCGATCCGGTGCCGCGGCCCGTCAAGAAACGGCCGCCACGGAGTGGCCCGCGCGACCCGCCGCCCCCTACACTCGACGCTCATGCCGCCAATCCAGCCCGCGCCGCGCATGACAGGCCGCCCGTCCCCGTCACGCACGCGGGGCGTCGCGGGCCTTCTGGCCGTCGCGGCCGGCGCCGTCATCAACGCCGCCGTCGTTCGCGCAGACACCGTCGAACTCGCCGACGGCCGGGTGCTCGAGGGCCGGTTCGCGATCCTCACCGGCGTCGCCGTCGATCCCGCGACCGCCGACTTCCGGGGCGAGACGGGCGGCCCGATCCTGATGTGCGACGACGATCTCACCCGCACGATGGTGTCGAAGCGGCGTGTCGTGAAGGTGGAGCCGGGGGCCGTGGGCGCCGGCCAGGAGAGGATCGTCGTTCCGCAACGGGTGCCCGAGGCCGGCCGGAGGGTCGCGGCGGTGGGCGGCGTCCTCGACGCCACGCCGTTCGACGAGTTCGGCCGGCGGATCATCGGGCTCGCCACGGCGTCCGGGAGGATCGACGTCGTGCAGGGGATCACCCGGATCACTCCTCGCTGGACGAGCCTCGAGGCCATCCTCACCGAGCAGCCGGTGATCCTCGACCAACGCGTCGCGACTTCATCGCTCCCGCGGGAGACGTTGCGCCGGGTGATCGACCAGCAGATCGACCGTACGAACGCCGACGAGCGTCTGCGGATCGTCCGACTGCTCCTCCAGTCGGACCGATACGACGACGCCCGACGGGAACTCGACGAGGTGCTCGCCGACTTTCCCGGGCTGGCGGACCTCGCCGATGAAAGGCGGCGGCTGGCCGAGCTCGCCGCCACGCGTCTGCTCGAGGAGATCCTGCATCGCGGCCGCGCCGGCCAGGACCGCCTCGCCATCAGGCTGCTCGACGATTTTCCGGTGGCCGATGCGGGCGGCGAGGTGCTCGAGCGGGTTCGGGAATCCCGCGACACCTACCGCGACCGTCAGGCGCTCGCCCGCCGGCTCGTGGAGGCGTTGCGGACGAAGGCGGCCGGACTGGCCGACGAGGCCGCCGCAGCCGAGGTCGAGCGGATCGTCGACGAGATCACGGCGGAGCTCTCGTTCGCCACGCTGGAGCGGCTCTCCACGTTCGAGCGGCTCGGCACCGACGCCGACACCCCGGCCGAGCGCGCCGTGGCCATCGGCATCTCGAGCTGGCTCCAGGGCGCGGCCGCCGCCACCGACAACCTCAAGCTCGCGCTCTCCGCGGTGCGGGTCCGCGGGCTGCTCCGCGAATACCTCGCCGAGGACGACGCGGAGGCCCGCGGCCGCTTCCGCGCGGCCCTCGGGGCCGAAGAGGCATTCGACGCGGCGACCGTCGCCGCGATCGGCCGGCAGATGCGGCCGCCGGTCGACCCACCGGCCCCCATCTCGCCGGGGCTGCACTCGCTGGCCGTGCCGGGAATCGACGGAGCCGTGGTCGAGTGCCTGGTGCAGCTGCCTCCGGAATACGACCCGCTCCGCCGGTACCCCGCGGTCGTGTCGCTGCACGCCGCCTGGACAACGCCCCTCAACCAGATCGAGTGGTGGGCGGGCCCTCCCGGCGGAGACGGTATCCGCCAGGGGCAGGCGACGCGGCACGGCACGATCGTCATCGCCCCCGCGTGGGCCGAGCGGGGGCAGACGGCCTATGGCTATTCGGCCCGCGAGCACGCCGCGGTGCTCGGGAGCCTGCGCGAGGCGACGCGACGTTTCGCGATCGACACCGACCGCGTCTTCCTGTCGGGACATTCACTCGGGGGCGACGCCGCGTGGGACATCGCGCTGGCCCATCCCGACCTGTGGGCCGGACTCGTGGCGGTCGCCCCGGGAGCCGGCAGGTACGTGAGCCACTACTGGCACAACGCCCGCACCCTGCCGATCTACGTGGTGGGAGGCGAACTCGACGCCGCCGCCATCGCCCGCAACGGCATGGACCTCGACCGTTGCTTCTCCAAGGGATTCGACACGACCTACGTCGAATACCGCGGCCGCGGCCACGAGCACTTCTCCGACGAGATCCTGCGCATCTTCTCCTGGATGCGGTCCCGGCGGCGCGATTTTTTCCCGCGCACGATCGACGTGGTGACGATGCGACCGTGGGACCGGTTCTTCTGGTGGATCGAGATGGCCGGCCCGCCGGCCCGCACGACCGTGCTCCCGTCCCAATGGCCGCCTCCGAAGGACATCCGCCCGTTCACCGTCGAGGCCAAGGCCACCGCCGGCAACTCGCTCTCGGTTCGCTGCGGCGCCGAGAAGGTGAAGGTCTGGCTGTCGCCCGAACTGGTCGATTTCTCCGCGCCTATGACGGTGACGCTCGACGGCCGCAAGCTTGCCGGCGACGCGCCGGTGGCCGACGTCGACGTGCTCCTCGAGGACCTGCGGACGCGATGCGACCGGCAGCACCCGTTCTGGGCGGTCGTCGAGGCGACGCGCGGAGGTCGCTAGGCATCCGTCAGATGGAGATCTGTTCGCCGATCTCCATCACCTGCCCGGCGGGCAGCCCGTAGCGCTGCTCCTCGCGCACGGCGTTCCTCTTGAGGTAGGCGAAGATCGCCTCGGGGATGAAGGCGAGCGTGCCGGCGGCGTCGGCCACGATCGTCGAGTGGCCGATGAAGAACGTCGCGGCGTCGAGATCGACGGCAAGCCCCCTCTCGGCGACGATCCGCCGCAGGCAGGGGATGAGGAGCGGCTGCTCCATGAAGCCGAAGCGGACCGCCACCCGCAGGAACCCGTCTCCGAGCGGCTCCACGATCGCCCGTCCGGCCTCGGGAACCTCCGGCTGCGGGGCGTCGACCACCGTCAGGAGCACCACCGTCTCGTGCAGGGTGCGGGTGGCCTTGATCTGGTGCACGAGCACCGGCGGCACGTGGTCGGCGTCCGTGGCCAAAAACACGGCCGCGCCCGGCACGCGGGCCACGACGAGCGGCCGGAGCCGCGGCCATTCCGTCTCGAACGGCCCGTACTGCCGCGAGTAGTTCTGCATCACGGCGGTGCGGCCGTGGCTCCAGATGAGCATCGCTGCGATCAGTCCGGAGCCGATCAGCATCGGCACATAGCCTCCGTCGAAGAATTTGAAGAGGTTGGCCGCGAGGAAGGGCAGGTCGAACGCCAGGAACAGCACGAGCACCGACAGCGACCGCAGCCGTCCCCAGCCCCAGGTGTGGCGGATGACGAGGTAATACAGGACGGTCGTCACCACCATCGTGCCGGTGACCGCGAGGCCGTAGGCGGCGGCCAGCTTCACCGACTCGCGAAACGTGAGAACGAGGGCCAGGCAGCCCGCTCCCAGGAGCACGTTGACCTGGGGGATGTAGATCTGCCCCTCGCTCTCGTAGGCGGTGTGGCGGACGGTGACCCGCGGCAGGAAGCCGAGCAGCATCGCCTGCCGTGTGAGCGAGAAGGCCCCCGAGATGAGCGCCTGCGAGGCGATGATCGTGGCGAGGCTCGCGAGCACGACGAGCGCATAGGTGGCGGCCCCGGCCGGCACCATCGCGAAGAAGGGATTGGCCGCCGCAGCGGGCTCCCGCAGCAACAGGGCGCCCTGGCCGAGATAGGCCAGCACGAGGGCGGGCATGACCAGCGTCAGCCACGCCCGCCGGATCGGCACGAGCCCGAAGTGGCCCATGTCGGCGTACAGCGCCTCGCCGCCAGTGACCACCAGCACCACCGATCCGAGGATCAAAAGACCGCGGAGGCCGTGCCGCTGGAAGAACTCGACCCCGTGCGTCGGGAGCAGCGCCCCGAGCACGTCGGGCCGCTGGGAGATCTGCCACAGCCCGAGCGCGGCGAGCGTCAGGAACCAGACGAGCATGATCGGGCCGAACAGGCGCCCCACGCTGCCGGTGCCCCGCTTCTGGATCGAGAACAGCCCGAGCAGGATCAGGCACGTGATCGGCACGACCCCCGGAGCGAGCTCCGGGCTCGCGATCGCCAGCCCTTCGACGGCGCTGAGCACCGAAATGGCGGGCGTGATCACGCCGTCGCCGTACAGCAAAGCCGCGCCGGCCACGGCGAGGAGGGTCATGCCGGACACTCCGCCGATCCCCCGCGGGCCCGTGCGATACCTCTCGGGAACCAGCGCCAGGAGGGCGAGGATCCCCCCTTCGCCGTCGTGGGACGCCCGCATCACGAACACCACGTACTTCACGGTGACCACCATCACCAGGGCCCAGAACATGAGCGAGAGGATTCCGAACAGGTCGGCCTGCTCCACGGGCCGGTCGCGCCCCGCGACGAGCAGGCACTCCTTCAGCGTGTAGAGCGGACTGGTGCCGATGTCGCCGAAGACCACGCCCAGCGCGCACAGCGCGAGCTGCCACACCCCGCGCGAGCGGGGCCGCGGCTCGGCGACGGGTTCGGCTTCCTGTCCGGAATCCATGGGGCTTTCCTGAGGACCGGACCATAGTCCCGATGCAGCCGGGCCCGCTAGGGGCCGGCGAAAAGCCGGGGGGGCCGGGACGGCACGACTCCCTATAATGTCGACTGGGTCGGCATGACGATCTTTCCGAGTACCGGCCAGATTCCGGCTGGACGACCGGTCATGAACACATCGCGGTTTAGCTGGACCGTGTTCGGGGCCGGCTGCCTCTGCATGGCAGCCGTGGCCGGGGCGCGGGCGGAGGCGCCGGCCGGGGGCGCCGTGCCGCCGAAGGCGGTGCAGTCGTTTTTGAAGACCCGCTGCCTGGACTGCCACGAGGGACCGAAAGCCGACGGTGGCCTCGACATCGCGGCCCTGCGATTCGACCCGGAAGATCCGCAGGGCGACGCCCGCTGGACCAGGATCATCGAGCGGGTGGAGGCGGGCGAGATGCCGCCGCCCGAGGACGCGAAGATCGCGGACTCGGTGCGGCGATCGTTCGTCAAGGCGGCCGGCACGTGGCTGCGGCAGGCGATCCAGGACCGCGACGAGACGTTCGGCCGCGTGCGGGCCCGCCGGCTCTCCCCTCGAGAAGTCGAGCGGTCGCTTCACGCCCTCCTGGGCATCGACATTCCGTTGGCGAAACTCGTCCCGGTGGAGGGACGGCCCGGCGGGTTCACGACCGTGGCCCAGCGGCAGACGATGTCGCACCACCACCTCGAGCGACACCTGGCCATGGTCGACGCTGGGCTCGACGAGGCGTTCCGGCGGGCCTTCTCGCCGCCCGACGCGTATGCGAAGGACTTCGACGCCAAGGGGATCTCCCGTATCGATCCGAAGGTCCGCTGCCGTGAACCCGAATTGCTCGACGGCCGGGCCGTCGTCTGGTCCAACGGCACCACCTACTACGGACGTCTCCCGGCCACGACGGCGCCTGCCGACGGCTGGTATCGGTTCCGGCTCAAGGTGTCTGCCCTCAACCCACCCGAGACCGGGGGCGTCTGGACGACGGTGCATACCGGGCCCTGCGTGTCGAATGCGCCGCTGCTCGAGTACGTGACCTCTTTCGAGGCGATGCCGACGCCCCGCGAGATCGAGTTCGAAGCCTGGCTGCCGCGGCGGGAGATGCTGGAGATCCGGCCCGGGGATGTCACGCTCAAGAGGGCCTCGTTCGCCGACGGGCAGGTCGGGGCCGGGGAGGGGACGCCCCAGAACGTGCCGGGAATCGCGATGGAGCGGCTGACGATGGAGCGATTCCATCGCGGCCCGGGCGACGACGGCGTGCGCCGGTTGCTGTTCGGCGACGTGCGGTTCGAGCCGAAGGATGGCGGCGGCTTTCGAGCCCGGCCGAAAATGCCCGCGGCCGATGTCGAGCGGCTGGTGAGGGATTTCGGCCGCCGTGCGTTTCGCCGCCCCGTCGAGGCCGTCGACCTCGACCCGATCGTGTCGCTCGCGAAGAGCGTTCTCGATGCCGGCGGCACGTTCGACGCGGCGCTGAGAGCCGGCTACCGGGCGATCCTCTGCTCTCCGCGTTTCATCTACCTCGCCGAGGGCCCGGGGCGGCTCGACGACCATGCGATCGCCGCCCGGCTCTCCTACTTTCTCACCGGAGCACCTCCCGACGCCGATCTCGTAACGCTTGCCGACGCCGGCAAGCTCCACGACTCCGCCACGCTCACGGCCCAGGCCGACCGCCTCCTCGGCATCGGCGGGGGCGACCGGAAAGCGACGCGGCGATTCATCGAGGACTTCTCCGCCGAGTGGCTCGACCTCGACCAGATCGACTTCACCGAGCCGGACCGCAAGTTGTTCCGCGACTTCGATGCGATCGTGCAACGCTCCATGCTCGGCGAGACCCATGCCTTTCTCGAGGAGATGCTCCGCGAGAACCGCTCCGTCTCCTGGCTCGCGTCGGCCGACGTCACCTACCTCAACAGCCGACTCGCCCGCTTCTACGGCATTCCAGACGTCGCCGGCGACGAGCTTCGCCGGGTGAAGCTGCCCGCGGGCACGCACCGGGGCGGGGTGCTGTCGCAGGGCGCGATCCTCAAGGTGACGGCCAACGGCAACAATACGTCTCCCGTGATCCGCGGCTCCTGGGTCTCGGAGAGGCTGTTCGGCCTGCCTGCCCATCCGCCACCGTCGGGCGTACCCGCGATCGAGCCCGACATCCGCGGGGCGAAGACGATCCGCGAGCAGCTGGCGCAGCACCGCGCCGACTCGGCCTGCGCATCGTGCCACAGGCTCTTCGACCCGATCGGCTTCGCACTCGAGAACTTCGATCCGTCCGGGAAGTGGCGCACACAGTACATCGCGATCGTCGACGGCAAGCACACGAAGGGCCAGAAGATCGACGCCGCCGACGTCCTCGCCAACGGCCGGAAATTCTCGGGATTCGACGACTTCCGGGCCCTGGCGGCGGGCGAGGCCGACCTCCTCACCGAGGCCGTGGCCGGCCAGATGCTCGCCTACGGCACGGGAGCCACGCTGTCGTACGCCGACCGCAAGGCCGTGAAGGAGATCGCCGCCGCCGCCCGCAACGGCCACGGACTGAAGTCGGTCGTCCACGCCGTCGTCACGCATCCCACGTTCCTCAGCAAGTAGTTCCGCCGCCTCTCCCGAAAAGGTCCGCCGCCATGCCGCCGCTTCCCACTCCCATCCGATTCGACTTCCAGCGGGCCCTGCCGCGGCGCACGCTGCTCAAGGGCTCGGGCGTGGCCCTGGCCGTGCCGTGGCTGTCCGCGATGCAGGCGGCGTTCGGCGACACCTCCGCCCCGAAACCACCCCGGCGGTTCGTCGCGATGACGCTCGGGCTGGGGCTCGTGTCCGAGAACCTCAACCCCGCGACGGCCGGCCGCGACTACAAGCCCTCGCGGTATCTCGAGGCGCTCGGGGACCTGCGCGGGCACTTCACGGTGGTGAGCGGCGCGTCGCACCCGAACGTGTCGGGTGGCCATCGCGCCGAGGCCAGCCTGCTCACGGCCGCACCGATGACCGCCTCGGCCCAGAGCCGGAACACCGTCTCGATCGACCAGCTCCTCGCCAAGCATCTCGGCGGCCAGACGCGATTCCCGTCGCTCGTGCTCGGCCTCGCGGGCAGCAACAGCCCGTCGTACACCGAGCAGGGCTCGATGATCCCGGCCGAGGACTCCCCGGCGCGGCTCTTCACGCGGCTGTTCGTGGCCGACTCCGAGTCGGACCGCAAACGGCAGTCCGAGCGGGCCAGGCAGGGGCAGAGCATCATGGATCTGGTGGCCGACGACACGCAGGCCCTCGAACGCGAACTGGGAGTGGGCGATCGCAACCGGCTCGACGCCTACCTGACGAGCGTCCGCGAACTCGAGAAGCGGCTCGTGGCGAGCGAGTCGTGGGTCAACAAGCCCAAGCCCAAGGTCGACATCACCAAGCCGGTGGACATCGGCAACCCCAACGACTTCGTGGGGCGGCAACGGCTCATGAGCGACATGGTCCGGCTGGCCCTCGCCACCGATTCGACCCGATTCATCACGTTCCACCTCGGCGGCAGCGGCGGGGTGGTCCCCATCGAGGGCGTCGACGAGGGCTACCACTCGCTCTCCCACCACGGCCGCGACGAGGAGAAGCTCGCCCAGCTGGCCCTGGTGGAGACGGAGATCGTGAAGGCGTGGGGGGATTTTCTCAGGGGCCTGATGGCGTCCGACGAGGGAGAGGGCTCGGTCCTCGACCGCACGTCGGTGCTCCTCACGAGCAATCTCGGAAACGCGTCGAGCCACGACAACCGGAACATGCCGGTGCTCCTGGCGGGAGGCGGCTTCGAGCACGGCAGCCATCTCGCCTTCGACCAGCAGAAGAACCACCCGCTGCCAAACCTGTTCCTGTCGGTGCTGCGGCAGACTGGCCTCGAGGCCGATGCGTTTGCCACCTCGGCGGGCACCATGCCGGGCCTCGAGCCGACGACGTAGGACGAGCTTCAGCCTCGCTTGCCCGACTTCAGCCTGCGTGTCGTCATCCTGCGCCGGCACGCGCCCCAGGCCGCGCCAGCCAGCCCCATCGCTGCGATCACGATCCCCCGTGGCTCGGGCACCACGACGACGCCCGAGAACGAAATTCCACCGAGTTCGACTGAGCCGAGGCCGACCGGGCCGGCGATTCCGTTCAGCACCGCCGACTTGTACGCACCCTTGCCGTAGAGACCGCTCGCAAGCACGTCCTGCAGGTCGGCCAGGTTCACGAGGCCGTCGAGGTTGAAATCGCCTTCGGCCCACACGGCCGCACTCGAGGTGCCGTACTTGCCCGCTGCGAGGATGTTCTGCAGATCGGCCAGGTCCACGAGCCCATCGAGGTTCGTGTCGCCCTCCGCTGCGAAGCCGAAGGTTCTCGATCCGTCGCCGTTGTCGACCCAGCCCACGCCGCGATACGCCGTCGCCGCCGCCGCGCTCGAGGTGAT
>RFPF01000107.1 GCA_009926295.1 Planctomycetia bacterium | reverse complement strand
CCGCCTGGGCCCAGGCGGCGCCCGCGGCGTTTCGGGGAGCCTCGCAGCCCGGGCTCGTGCGCCGCGGCGTGCTCGAGGTTCTCGTGAGCCACTCGGCGCTCGTTCAGGAAATGGGGTTCTACAAGAGGGACATCCTCGCCCGGCTCGCCGAGCTCGTGCCGGCCGAGGGGATCACCGACATCCGCTGCCGCGTCCTCGCCGACGCCGGCCGTCAGACAGGCCCGACTTCCTAGGGGGAATCGCACCATGGCAGACGCCTCGAGCCAGCCCGAGTACACGAGCGCCGACCTCAAGCACCTCTCCGACCGGGAGCACGTGCGCGAGCGGTTCGGAATGTACATCGGCGACAACACCTCACGCGGGCTGCACCACCTCGTCTACGAGGTCGTCGACAACTCGATCGACGAGTGCATGGCGGGCCACGCCAGGAACGTGACCGTCACGGTCAACGTCGACGGCAGCGTGACGGTCGAGGATGACGGCCGCGGAATACCCGTCGACCGGCACCCTCAGTTGTCGGAGGAGATGGATCGCGACGTGTCCACGCTCGAGGGCGTGATGACCGTGCTCAAGTTCGGCGGCAAGTTCGAGAAGGGCGCCTACCAGACCTCCGGCGGGCTGCACGGCGTGGGGGTGACGGTCGTCAACTTCCTCTCGGAATGGTGCGAGGTGGAGGTGTCGCGCGAGGGTCATGTGTGGCAGCAGGAGTATCAGCGCGGCGAGCCGACCGGGCCGGTCCGGAAGATGGGCACGACCACCCGCGCCGGCACGAAGACGACGTTCAAGCCCGACCCACAGATCTTCCCGCAGACGAAGTTCTCGTGGGACATCCTCTCGCGCCGCCTTCGGGAACTCGCCTTTCTGAACTCGGGCGTGCGGATCACGTTTACCGACGCGGCCACCGGTTCGAGCGAGACCTACTGCTATGAACGGGGCGTCGAGGAGTTCGTCGAGCACCTCAACAAGGCGAGCGACGCGATCCATGCCGACGTGATCACGATCAAGGGCTCTGGGGACGGTGTCTCGTGGGACATCGCGCTGCAGTACACGGGCGAGTACACCGAGAGCCTCCACAGCTACGTCAACAACATCTCGACGACCGAAGGCGGCACGCACGTGTCCGGTTTCAGGGCCGCGCTCACGCGGGCCCTCAACGCCTACGGAAAGAAGACAGGCCTCTACAAGGATCTCGTGCCCACCGGCGAGGATGTCCGCGAGGGGCTCACCGCCGTGATCAGCGTCCGCGTGCCCCATCCGCAGTTCGAAGGGCAGACCAAGACGAAGCTCGGCAACGGCGAGGTGGAAGGGATCATCAACTCGGCCGTCGGCGATCACCTCGCGAAGTACCTCGAGGAGAATCCCAAGAGCGCCAAGTCGATCGTGCAGAAGGGCGTGCTCGCGGCGGAGGCGAGGGAGGCGGCGAAGAAGGCCAAGCAGCTCCTGCGCGAGCGCAAGGGGGCGCTTTCGGGCGGCGGCCTGCCGGGCAAGCTCCGCGACTGCACGAGCCGGGACGTGGAGCGATGCGAGCTCTACCTGGTGGAGGGCGACTCGGCCGGCGGCTCCGCCGAGGGTGGCCGGCACCGTGAATATCAGGCGATCCTCCCCCTCCGCGGCAAGATCATCAACGCCTACAAGAGCCGCGAGGACAAGGTGCTCGCCAACGAAGAGGTCCGGAGCGTGATCTCGGCGATCGGCGCGGGGATCGGCGCCGAGGCAGATCTCGGCAAGCGACGCTACGACAAGGTCGTGATCATGACCGACGCCGACGTCGACGGCTCGCACATTCGCACGCTCCTGCTCACGTTTTTCTATCGTCAGATGTACCAGCTCGTGGCGGCCGGCCACGTGTACGTCGCACAGCCGCCGCTGTTCCGCGTCCGCTCCAAGAAGACTGTGTACTACGTACAGACTGAGGATGAGATGAAGACACAGCTGCTCGACCAGGGCCTCGGTGAGGGAGTGTTCCTGCCGGGTGACGGCCGGGAGATGTCCGGTGAGCAGATGCAAAAGCTGTGTCGCACGCTCGCCGGGCTGGAGGACGCGCTGCTTGCCCTCGAGCGGCGCGGCATCAGCCTGCGCGACCATGCCGCCCGCCGTGACGCCGCCACGGGGAAACTGCCGATGTACCACGTCTACTATGGCGTGGAGGAGCACTGGTTCACCGGCCGAGATGCCCTGGAGGCGTTCGTGAAGGGGAAGGAGAAATCCTCCGGCGGGGCGCTCGCCGTGGGGCGGATCGAGGTGGCGCAGGCCGCAGGCGACGCCACTCCCGGCACCGCGCACGACACCGGACACGACCAGCTCGTCGTCGTCGACCTTCACGAAGTGCGGAGCATCAATGCCGGCCTCAAGGAGCTCGAGGCGATGGGCTTCGGGATCGACGCCCTCATGCCGCAGGATCGCACGGGCACCGAGGACCCCCGGTACTCGCTGCGGCGGGGGGAAAACGAGATCGGCCTCGAGGATCTGCGCGGCCTGCTCACGGCGGTGCGGCGGGCCGGCGAAAAGGGGCTCTCGATCACCCGCTTCAAGGGGCTCGGCGAGATGAACGCCGAGGAACTCCGCGACACGACGCTCGATCCGGCCAATCGCACTCTCCTCCGCGTGACCATGGCCGACGCGGCGGCGGCAGACGACCTGTTCCGGGTGCTGATGGGCGAGAAGGTCGAGCCGCGCCGTGACTTCATCGAGCGCCACGCACTCGACGTCAAGAACCTCGACGTCTGACACCGAGTCCGAGGTCGCGGCTCCAAGACACGCTTCGATGAAACAGCTCCCCCGGTTTTCGTTCGGTGTCGGCGATCGCTTCGCACACGAGGCGGAGGCACAGCTGGCCGCGTTCGAGAAGCTCGCGGCCGCCGGTGTCGTCGTGGCGCCGGTGTGGAACAAGTCGAATCGCGAGCACTCCTTCATCGGCAGCGAGCCGGCGAGCGTCCGCGAGGCGGCGGCTCGGGCGGTGGCGGCGAGGAGGTGGCCCCACCCGTGGTTCGTGGATGCCGACCACATCCGCCTGGAGACGGTGGATCGGTTCCTCGAGTCGAGCGACTTCTTCACGATCGACGTGGCAGACTCGATCGGGAAGCCGGCGCCCGAGGCCGATGTCAGGGCCTTCGTGGGCCGCCATCCGGAACTCGGCAAGCCCGTTTCGGTGCCCGGGATCGCCAAGGTGATCCGGCTCTCGGAGGAGGGCGTGGCCGCGATCGCGAAAAACTACCTGCTCGCCTGCCGCGAGGCCGGGGCGATCTGGAGGCACATCGTGGCCGCCCGCGGTGACGAGGTCGTGGTCGAGGTCAGCATGGACGAGACCGACGAGCCGCAGACGCCCCCCCAGCTGCTCGTGATCCTTGCGCTTCTCGCGGAGGAATCGATCCCGCTCCAGACGATCGCGCCGAAGTTCACGGGCCGGTTCAACAAGGGGGTCGACTACGTCGGCGACCTCGGGCAATTCGAGCAGGAGTTTTCCGACGACGTGGCCGTGTGCGCGTTCGCGGCCCGCCACTACGGACTCCCCGAGTCGCTCAAGCTCTCGGTCCACTCAGGCAGCGACAAGTTCTCGCTCTATCCCGTGATCCGCAGGACGCTCGCAGCCACGGGGGCGGGAGTGCACCTGAAAACGGCGGGCACGACCTGGCTCGAGGAGGTGATCGGCCTCGCGGAGGCGGGCGGCGACGGCCTCGAGCTTTCCCGGGAAATCTATGCCTACGCACTCGGGCACGTTGATGAGTTCTGCGCACCGTACGCGGCCGTGATCGACATCGATCGCACGAAACTTCCCCCGGTTGCCGAGGTCGCCGGCTGGAGCGGGCAACGGTTCGCCGCGGCGATCCGGCACGTGCCGACGAACCCGGCGTTCAATCCGCATCTGCGGCAGTTGCTCCACGTGTCGTTCAAGGTGGCCGCGAGGCACGGAGGCCGATACACCGACCTGCTGCGGTCGAATCGGGAGATCGTGGCGAGGCAGGTCACGGAGAACATCTACGATCGCCACCTGAAGCCGCTGTTCATCGGCTCCTAGTCGGTGTCCCCGCCATGAGATCCGCCGTCACTCTCTGCCTCGCCGCGGAAGCCGCCAGGGGTCCGTTCGTGTTCCATGGCGGGCTTGCGGACGGTGTCCACCGAGCCGCCGAACTGGGATTCGACGCGGTCGAGGTGTTTCCAGGGGCGGCGGCGGATGTGCCGGAAGCCGAAGTCTCCCGGTTGCTCGCTGCCCACGGCGTCCGGCTCGCGGCCGTCGGCACCGGCGCCGGCTGGGTTCGGCATCGGTGGCACGTGTGCCACGCCGACGCCGCCATCCGGGCCGCGGCGCGCGAGTTCATCGTGGCGATCGTCGATGCCGCTGGCGGGTGCGGGGCTCCGGCGATCGTGGGTTCGATGCAGGGGGCCTGGGACGCCGACGTTCCCAGGCACACGGCCCTCGACATGCTCGCCGACGCGCTCCACGAACTCGGTGCCCGTGCCGCCCGTCACGGGCAGGTGCTGCTGTACGAACCCCTCAACCGCTACGAGACGAACCTCCTCAATCGCCAGGCGGACGCCGCCGAGTTCCTGCGCGACCGTGGGATCGCCGGCGTGAAGCTGCTCTGCGACCTCTTCCACATGAACCTTGAGGAGGCCGACATGGCTGCGGCGCTCGCCGGGTGCGGTGAACTCGTCGGCCACGTGCACTGGGCCGACTCCAACCGCCGTGCGATGGGCCTCGGGCATACCGACCCCGAGCCGATCGTGTCCGCACTGCAATCGATCGGCTATCGGGGATATCTTTCAGCGGAGGTTTTTCCGCTCCCCACGCCCGACGATGCCGCCCGCGCGACCATCGAAAGCCTCCGCACCTGCACGACAGGATGACCCATGCTCAACGGCCCCCTTCTCCATCCCGACATCCTCCGCGTCCTCGCCCAGTCGGGGCACCACTCGACCGTGCTGATCGCCGACGGCAACTACCCAGCGGTCAACAAGCGCGGGCCCCGGGCGGAGCTCGTCTCGCTCCAGCTCATGCCGGGCGTGCCGACCGTGGCGCAGGTGCTCGAGGCGATCCTCGGTGCCGTTCGGATCGACGAGGTGCACACGATGGGCGTCGATCGCGGCGATTCGTACGCCGCCGCCACGCCCGGTGATCCCCCGGTGTGGGGCGAGTATCGGCGGATCCTCGCCGCGGCCAAGTCGCCCTGCGGGCTCACGCCGATCGTGAAGTGGGATTTCTACAAGGCCGTCGCGTCGGAAGACCACGTCCTCACGATCCAGACCGCCGACACCCAGCCATGGGCGAATCTTTTGCTGTCGGTAGGCTGCCGGACCTTCGCGGGCGACGCTACCCCATGAGCATGCTGCACGTGATGCCCACGCGCCCGCTCGGGAAGACGGGACTCGACGTCCCGGTCCTCGCATTCGGCGCCAGCTCCCTCGGCCAGGAGTTCCGCTCGATCACGCTCGACGAGGCCTTGGGAAGCGTCCGCACGGCACTCGAGTGTGGCATGAATCTCATCGACACGAGCCCGTTCTACGGCCGCGGGATGAGCGAAGTGCTCCTCGGCGTCGCACTCAGGTCGGTGCCGCGCGACGACTACCTCCTGTGCACGAAGCTCGGCCGCTACGACCTTGCACACTTCGATTTTTCCGCCAGGCGCGTGGTCGAAAGCGTCGACGTGTCGCTCCATCGGCTCGGCACCGACCATCTCGACATCATCCTCTGTCACGACATCGAATTCGTGCCGATGCAACGAATCGTCGACGAGACGCTGCCGGCGCTGCGAAAGGTCCAGCAGGCGGGAAAGGTGCGGTTCATCGGGTTCAGTGGCTATCCACAGAAGATATTCCGCTTCATCTGTGACCAGGCCGACGTGGACTGCGTGCTCAACTACAACCAATACACGCTTCAGAACACCCGTTTCGCCGACGAAACCATTCCCTACCTCGAGGCCAAGGGTATCGGCGTCATGAACGCCGGTCCGTTCAGCGCCCGGCTGCTCACCGACGCGCCACTGCCAGCCTGGCTCAAGGAGCCGGAGGCGGTGAAGGCCGCCGCCCGCTCGGCGGCCGACCTCTGCCGGGTCCGCCGGAACTCGCTCGCGAAACTCGCCCTGCAGTTCGCGCTCGCGAACCCCGCCATCGCGACGACCGTCGCCGGCAGCGCGAACCCCGCCAACATCCGAGCCTGGGCCCAGTGGGCGGCCGAGCCGCTCGACACGGATCTCCTCCGCGACGTGCAGGCGATCTTCGCCCCGGTGCGAAACGTCGGCCACGCGGAAGGCCTGCCCGAGAACAATTGAGATGATGCGCATCGACGCCCACCAGCATTTCTGGACATACTCGCCCGCGGAGTATCCGTGGATTGGTGCGGGGATGGAGCGGCTGGCCCGCGACTACGCGCCGCGCGATCTCGCGGCAGTCGCGGGGCCGCAGGGAGTGACCGCGAGCGTGGCCGTGCAGGCTCGGCAGTCGCCCGAGGAGACCCGCTGGCTGCTCGGGCTCGCGGACGCCCATGCGTTCATCCGGGGCATCGTGGGCTGGGTGGACCTGCGGAACGACCGGGTGGCCGAGGAACTCGCCCGCTTCGCCACGAACGACAAGTTCGTGGGGGTGCGGCATGTCGTGCAGGACGAGCCCGATCCGCGGTTTCTGCTCGGCGAGGATTTCGTGCGGGGCATGCGGGCCCTGCACCAGTTCGGTCTCACCTATGACCTGCTCTTGTATCCGCAGCAACTGCCGGCCGCCGTCGAACTCGCCGGCATGCTTCCCGAGCAGTCGTTCGTCCTCGATCACCTTGCGAAGCCAAGGATCAAGACCGGCGAGCTCGCCGAGTGGCGGCGCGACATCGAGGCTCTCGCTGCGCACCCGAACGTCGCGTGCAAACTTTCGGGGCTCGTGACGGAGGCTGCGTGGCGGCAGTGGCAGCGGGCCGACTTCACACCGTATCTCGACGTCGCCCTCGCCGCCTTCGGCCCCGAGCGGCTCATGTTCGGCAGCGATTGGCCGGTGTGCCTGCTCTCGGGCGAATACGCAGATGTTGTTGGGATCATCGACGGCTTCATGTCCGCACTCAATCCCGCAGAGCAAGCGCAGATCTGGGGAGAAACGACCTCCCGCGTGTATGGCTTACGACGAATTGAATAAGGAGGTGAGGGGGTCGGCGAACGCTCGACGAGCATTGGGCCGCCGCGGCCCACGCGAGGAGACTTTTGCCGCCCCCGAGCCGGTGCATATTTCCCCAGGAAGCGATTGAACCATCTCATCATGCAAGCCCTGCTCCTCGAACAGCCGAAGACGTTCCGCTTCATCGACGTACCCGAGCCGCCTCCGCCCGGGCCGGGCGACACGGTCGTGCGCGTCCATGCCGTAGGCATCTGCGGCACAGACTACGGCGGCTACCTCGGCAAGATGCCGTTCTTCAGTTATCCACGGATCCCGGGGCATGAACTGGGCGTCGAGGTGGTGGCGGTCGGCGACGGCGTTGCGAACGTGAAGCCCGGCGACCGCTGCTGCGTCGAGCCCTACATCAACTGCCAGCTGTGCTATTCGTGCGAGCGTGGCCTCACCAACTGCTGCGAGCACCACCAGACACTCGGCGTGCACTGCGACGGCGGCCTGCGGCCGCTGTTCACGGTGCCAGCCCGGAAACTGCACCCTTCGCCCACGCTCGCGCCCGCACAGAACGCCCTGGTCGAGACGCTCGCGATCGGCTGCCATGCCATCGACCGGGGGGCGGCCCGGCCCGGCGAAAACGTGCTCGTCATCGGCGCCGGCCCGATCGGGCTGTCGGCCGTCGAATTCGCCAGGCTCTCGGGGGCCCGGGTGATCGTGATGGACATGGCGGCGAGCCGGCTCGCGTTCGTCCGCGAGAAGATGGGGATCGCCGACACGGTCGAAGCGAAAGGTGACGGCTCCGACGGGGCGACCCTGGCAACGCTCACCGACGGGAGGATGTGCGACCTCGTCGTCGACGCCACCGGGAGCAACGTGAGCATGGCGAACGCCCTGGAGTTCTGCAGTTTCGGGGGCCGGGTCGTGTACGTCGGCATCACGCAGGCGGAGATCTCGTTTCCGCACGCGCCGGTGATGCACCGCCGCGAGATCACGCTCCTCGCCAGCCGCAACGCGCTGCCGCGGGATTTCACCCGGATCATCGGCCTGATCGAGGCGGGGCGGATCGATACGCGGCCCTGGATCACGCATCACGTACCGTTCGCCGACACGATCCGGGCGTTTCCCGGGTTCCTCGAACCGGCGAGCGGCGTGATCAAGGCGGTGGTCGAGATGCCATCCTGAAAAATCGACCGAGCGGGGTCGTGAGCAGCGCAGGCAGCAGGACGAGGTCGCCGACGAGCGCGGCGGCCACGAGCAGGGAGAGCATCCAGGCGAAGCGGCGCGACGGGGCGAACGAACTCCCCGCGAATACGAGAATCCCCAGGCCGCACACCATCGCACTCTCGGTGAGGGCGGCGGCGGAATTGCGAAACGCCGCCTGAACCGCCGCGATCCGGGCATGGAGGTCGGCGGGGCGGCCGTCGGTGGTGGACGCGAGGCCGCGCCGGAAGAAGGTGAGGAAGTGGAACGTGCCGTCCACCGCCATCCCCAGGGCGATCGATGCCGTCATCACGCTGCCGATGTCGAGGGGCAGCTGCGTCCAGCCGAGGAGGCCGAAGAGGAGGATCATCGGGAACACGTTGGGAATCATGGCCACGAGGCCCGCCCCCACGCTGCGCTCCGCGGCCATCATCACGGCCGTGATCACGAGGCACGCGGAGAGAAAACTCGAAAACAGGTCGTGGAGCAGCGTCTTCTGGATCGCGTTCACCAGCGGCATCACGCCGGTGTATTCCACGGCAAGCCCCCGCGCCGCTCCATCGCGGGCGGCGACGAGCGGATCGACGCGGCGGCGCACCTCCGCCAAAAAATCCCCGTAGTCGAGGCCCGACAAGGCCGACGTCCGTGCCGTGACCCGCCAGAGCTGCTCGCCGGCGACCTCGCGGATGATCCGCATGTCGACGAGGCCGGCGAGCCCCTGCTCGAGCTTCCGGGCGACGACCGCCTTGCGGGCCGCCCCGCGGATGCCGGAGGCTGCCGGCTCGTCCGGCAGGAACGTCGCCGCCGACAA
>RFPF01000106.1 GCA_009926295.1 Planctomycetia bacterium | reverse complement strand
TCCCTGCACGATCGACTCCGGCGCGGTGAGGCCCGCCACGAATGCCTGGCACACATCCCGCACGTGGACGACCGGCCGCCACGGAGTGCCGTCGCTCTTGATCTCGATCCGGCCGCGGCTGAAGGCACAGCCCACGAGATTGTTGAAGACGATGTCGCTCCGCAGCCGGGAGCTCGCACCGAAGACGGTTGAAGGGCGGAAGGCGGTGACGACGAACGTCGGGGAGGCCAGTTTGCGGATGGCCTGCTCGGCTTCCCACTTGGTCCGGGCGTAGGCGGTGACGGGCTTCTTCTCGCTCGCGTCTTCGTCGAGTTCCGCGTCGGTCGTGGAGACGCCGTACATGCTTTGGGACGAGGCGAAGACGAACCGCCGTACGCCCGCCTGCTTCGCTAGTTCGGCGGCGCGGATCGTGCCGCTGAGATTGATAGCCTCCGTGAGCGAAGGATCGAATTCACCGAGCGGATCGTTCGAGAGCGCGGCGAGGTGGATGACGCCGTCGAAGCCGTGAAAATCAGCTTCTTCGACGTCGCGAATGTCCTTGACGTTCTGAGGTAGCGACGCCGGCTCGGCACCGACGACGCACTTCCGGAAGAATCCCGTGTCCAATCCGCCCACGGAATGGCCGGCTGCGGACAGGTGTGCCGTGAGCACGGAACCGATGTACCCCAAGTTCCCAGTGACTAGCAACTTCAAGGCCGGCAATCTCCAGGCGATTCAAGCGTTCTCGACGAATGCGTAACAAAGCATGTGGAAGATGTTCATCTGCGTGTCCTCCACGCGGCCGTAGTGGTTGTCGGCCACGACGATCACGTGCGTGGCGAGGTCCGCGATCTTGCCGCGTTTGCCCCCCACGAGTGCGATCGTTTCCAGCCCATGTTCGCGGGCCCACTCGAACGCCCGCACGAGATTTGGTGAGCTGCCGCTGACGCTTGCGGCAATCAGCACGTCGCCATGGCTGGCGAGATTGCGGAGTTGCTTGACGAAGATTTCGTCGAAGGCGTAGTCATTGCCGATCGCGGTGATCCAGGGGAGGTTGTCGGTGAGCGACGTCACCCGGAATGGCGGCCGCGTGCCGCCGTGGGCCTCCGAGGCATTCTTGCCGAGGTCGGTCGTGAAATGTGACGCGTTCGCGGCACTGCCCCCGTTGCCAATCACGAAGATGCGGCGGCCCGCGGTCCTGGCTGCCTCCAGTACATCGACCAAGTCACGAATTTGTCCCACCGGGATGGAATCGAGCGCGCGGTGCTGGGCTTCGATATAGTCTTTTAGCCACTGATCCATGATGGTGTCGAGTATACCGGAACGCTCTGCATGATCCCGGGCAAAGGCGATCGCTCCGTTGTGGTCGTGGGGGGTGGCCTCGTGGGGCTGGCCACCGCCTGGCGGCTGCTCCAGCAGGGCCAATCGGGCAACGTGACCGTCCTCGAGAAAGACGCCCGCGTCGCCTGCCAGCAATCCACCCACAACAGTGGGGTTCTGCACGCAGGGCTCTTCTACAAGCCGGGATCGGAAAAGGCGTTGCTCAGCGTCCGCGGCCTGCGGCAGATGGTCGAGTTCTGTCAGGAGCACCGCATCGCCCACGACATCTGCGGCAAGCTCGTGGTCGCCACGAACGATCGGGAGCGGGCTCAGCTCGACGTGCTGTGGGAACGCGGCACTGCCAACGGGCTCCAGGGCCTGCGGCGGCTTTCGAGCCCCGAGAAGATCCGGGAGATCGAGCCGCATGCGGCAGGCGTGGCGGCCATCCACGTGCCCGAGGAAGGCATCGTTGACTACCGCGCAGTCGCCGACGCACTTGCGGCAGAGGTTACGAGGCTCGGCGGCCGGATCGTTTTGAATGCCCGCGTGAATGCTCTCGCGCGCGACGCCAACGGCTGGCTTATCGCCACGACGGCCGGTGATTTTCCAGCCGCATTCGTCATCACGTGCGGTGGGCTGCATTCCGACCGGCTGGTCGAACTCTCAGGACTTCGTCCCTCCGTACGGATCGTTCCCTTCCGCGGCGAGTATTTTCATTTGCGGCGTGAGGCGGAGGTGCTTGTTCGCAACCTCGTCTACCCCGTGCCGGATCCGTCCTTCCCGTTTCTGGGCGTGCACTTCACCCGGATGATTCATGGCGGCGTCGAGGCCGGCCCCAATGCGGTGCTCGCGTGGGCGAGGGAGGGGTATGCGCGACGGAGCGTCAATCTTCGCGATGCACTTGGCTCACTCACGTTCCAGGGTCTCTGGCGGTTCCTGGCACGCCACCCGCGGATGTGTGGCTACGAGGTGTGGCGGTCCTGGAGCCGGCGTGAGTTCTGCCGTTCGCTGCAGAAGCTCGTGCCGGCCGTGCAACTCAGCGACTTGGTGCCGGGTGGGGCTGGTGTGCGAGCGCAGGCGATGCGGCCCGACGGGCGGCTCGTGGAGGATTTCGAGTTTGTTCGCGGGGAGCGGATCCTCCATGTGGTGAATGCGCCGTCGCCGGCTGCGACCGCGTCGCTTGCGATCGGCGAGCGGATTGCGGGGATCGTCATCGGTGGTTCATAATCATGTTCGGGCGTAATCCTTCATGACTTCTTCTCAGCCGCCGTCGCAGCCGTCCCGCGTGTGTTTCACGACGCCGTGGATGGAGGTCGTCGCCGTGCCCTCGGGCAACGGTTCCGCCGACGAGCACTTCGTCGTCAAGACGAAGGACTACGTCTCGATCGTGGCGTTGCTTCCCGACGGACGCGTGCTGCTCGTCGGGCAGTATCGGCCCGCCGTGAACGCCGAGACGATCGAGACCCCGGCAGGCCACGTCGAGGAAGGGCAGACGCCCGAAGAGGCCGCTCGGCAGGAACTGCTCGAGGAGACCGGCTACCAGGCTGGCAGCATGGAGCTTCTGGGCGTGCTTCGCCCCGACACGGGCCGGTTGGGAAATCGTCACTGGGCCTTCCTGGCGACCGATCTCGAAAAACTGGCGGATCCGGCGGAACACGAGGTGACCAAGCCGCTCGCCGTCACGCCGGCCGAACTTCGCGAGATGACGCTTGACGGGCGCTTGAGCCACGCGCAGAGCCTGGCCGCTGTCCATCTCGCCACGACGAGAGGCAGGATCGTGATGCCGGCACCCCAGCCGCCGGTCGCCAAGCCACTCCGTCGATTCGAGCCGCAGACCGGCACGGCGCACGACGTGTGCGTGATCGGTGGTTGCGGCCACGTCGGGCTACCGCTCGCGCTCGTGATGGCCCGTGCGGGCATGCGGGTGCTCGTGCACGACATCAACGAGGCCGCGCTCACAGAGGTCGCCGCCGGCCGCATGCCCTTCACGGAAGAGGGAGCCGAGCCGCTCTTGCGCGAGGCCCTTGCCGCCGGACGCCTCACGTTTTCGGCCGACCCGGCGGCGTTTCGCGCCGTGCCGAACTTGATCGTGACGATCGGCACGCCCGTGGACGAGTTTCTCAATGCCGACACGGGCGTCATTCGACGCTGGATCGAAGGGTTCGCGCCCCACGTGTCGGACGAGCAACTCATCATGCTCCGGTCGACGCTCTACCCGGGCACCACCGACTGGCTTGCACGGCATCTCGCGCGGCTCGGGAAGCGTCCACGGATCGCGTTTTGCCCCGAGCGGATCGTGCAGGGGAAGGCGATCCACGAGTTGCCGCTCTTGCCACAGATCGTGAGCGGCACGACACCGGAGGCTGCCGACTCGGCCGCCGACTTCTGGTCGCTGATCGCGCCGCAGATCGTGCGGATGGCGCCCATCGAGGCGGAGTTCGCCAAGCTTTTTTGCAACGCCTACCGCTACATCCAGTTTGCGACGGCGAACCAGTTCTTCATGATCACGGCCGATGCCGGTGTCGACTTCGGGCGTGTCATGCGCGGGCTCAAGGCACACTACCCGCGCATGCGAGACTTCCCGAGCGCCGGGTTCGCCGCCGGGCCGTGCCTTCTCAAGGACACGATGCAACTCGCCGCCTTCGCGCAGAACCGCTTCACGCTCGGCCATGCGGCGATGCAGATCAACGAGGGGCTCGCCCTGTGGCTCGTCGGTGAACTGGCGCGAACCCACGACCTGAAACGGAAAACGGTCGGACTCCTCGGCATGGCGTTCAAGGCCGACATCGACGACACGCGGGCCTCGCTGAGCTACAAGCTGAAGAAGACGTTGGCATTCAACTGCCGCGACGTGCTCACGGCCGACCCATACGTGACCGACGACCCCGAACTGCTCCCGACCGACGAGGTGGTCGAGCGCAGTGACCTGCTCGTCTTGTGTGTGCCACACTCGATCTGGCGGGGGCTCGACACCCGAGGCAAGCCGCTCATCGACATCTGGGGTTTTCTCGCAGCAACTCCGTCGCTGCCGCGTTCGTGAACGCGGAGACGGGCGGGCATCGCATGACGCACGAGCGTGAGATCCGGGTCGGCGTCGTGGGCCTGGGTTTCGGCCGCACCGTGCACGTGCCGGCCTTCGGCATGGTGCCCGGCTGCAGTGTCGTCGCTCTCGCGGGCCGCAAGGCGGCTGCCGTGGAAGCGGCTGCCGCAACGCTGCCTGGCGTCCGTGGCTATGGTTCGTGGCGTGACATGCTCGATGCGGGCGGTCTCGATGCTGTTTCGATCGCCGTACCCCCGGCGGCCCAGCCCGAGATCGCCATCGCTGCGGCCGAGCGCGGCATGGCAGTGTTTTGTGAGAAGCCGGCGGCAGGCGACGTGGCGCAGGCCACGGCGATGCTCGCGGCCGTTCGCCGGAGCGGCGTCGCCCACGCCGTGAACTTCCTGTTTCCTGAGATCCCCGCGTGGCACGAAGCGCGACGCGCCGTCGTCGACATGGCGACGCGGCAGCCCCTGCGGCAGGCCGCCCTCACGTGGCGCGTGGAAACGTATGCCCACCGTCACGGTCTGCACGACGGATGGAAGCGATCGCCTGCCGACGGGGGCGGCGCACTGAGCACGTTCGTCTCGCACTCCGCCTATTACCTCGAGTGGATGTTCGGACCGGTGCGGGCGGTGCTGGCCCGACTTCTGCCTTCGCCGGGCGATGACGCGCGAGTGACCGCCTGGCTCGAGTTCGCGTCGGGCCTCCACGGTACGCTCGATGTGGCGACGGATTGCCCGTGCGGATCCGGCCACCGCCTCGAGGTGTACGGCCACGACGGGGCCGTTGTGCTCGCGAACTCGGCGGCGGATTACGTCCGCGGGTTCGACCTGCGGATCGAGTCTCGCGGCGGGCCGACTTCCGGTCTCAACGAGACGATCCCCGGTGCCGAGGACGGGCGAATTTGGGCCACGTCGCGGATCGCAGCCAGGTTCGTCGACAGGGTGCGAAACGGTGGCGGCGGCGGGCCCGATCTCGGCGATGGGCTGCGGGTGCAGCACGTGCTCGCGGCGTTCCGGGAGTCGGATCGAACGGGCGGGTGGGTGGAGGTGCCGCGTGACCGAGGTTGAACTCGACATCATCATGCCCGTCTACAACGAGGGGACGGGCATCGTGCCGGTCATCCAGTCGCTCGTCGACCACGTGAAGACGCCGTTCCGCCTGCTCGTGTGCCACGACCACGACGACGACACGACGCTCGCCGTCATCCGCGGGATGGGAAAGGCGGCGGGCACGGTGGAGTTCGTCCGCAATCGGGGCCGCGGAGTCCTCGGTGCGATCGTCACCGGATTCGAACGGTCCACCGCCCCCGCTGTTCTCATGATGCCGGCCGATGATGATTACAACGCTCCGCGGCTCGACGGGATGGTCGACGTCCTTCGTCGTGGAGCCGACATCGTCTGTCCGTCGCGGTTCGTCGGTGATGGCTGCATGGTCGGCTGCCCCTTCGTGAAGGCGACGCTCGTGAGGATCACGGCGTGGTTCATGTACCACGTCGTCGGCGTGCCGACGCACGACCCGACGAACGGCTTCCGGTTGTTCAGCCGCCGGGTCGTCGATCGGATACCGATCGAAACGAGTGCCGGATTCGCCTACAGCATGGAGCTGCTCGTGAAGGCCCAGCGGCTCGGCTGGAGGATCGAGGAGCGGCCCGTGCATTGGTTCGAGCGGAAGGCAGGGCGCAGCCGGTTTCGTGTCTTCAAATGGGCCCCGGTCTACATGCAGTGGGTGTGGTACGCTCTCGCCACGCGATTTCTCGGTCGCGGTCCGGAAACTGTGGCCTTGCGCGACTCTGGGCATTCGGCATGAACGGGCGGCGGTATCTCGTGACGGGGGGAACCGGGTTCATCGGTAGCGCGCTGGTTCGGGCGCTCGTCCGGGCGGGGCACCGTGTCCGCAGCCTCGACAACGAGACCCGCGGCCGCTCCGGCCGCTTGGCCGACGTGGCCGCGGACGTGGAGCTCGTGCCCGGGGACATCCGCGATCCCGCCGCGGTGGACGCCGCCGTGAAGGGCGTCGATTGCGTGTGCCATCTCGCGTACATCAACGGCACGGAGTTCTTCTACTCGATGCCCGAAATGATTCTCGATGTCGCTGTGCGCGGGATGACGAACGTGATCGACGCCTGCCTGCGGCACGGGGTCGGGGATCTCGTGTTGGCGAGCAGCTCGGAGGTGTATCAGACTCCGCCGGTGGTCCCGACCGACGAGACGGCGCCGCTGGTCGTGCCCGACGTGCTCAATCCTCGATACTCGTATGGCGGCGGCAAGATCATCTCGGAGTTGATGACGATCAATTTCGGCCGCAAGCACTTTCGGCGGGCGGTCATCTTCCGACCCCACAATGTATTTGGCCCGGACATGGGCTGGGAGCACGTGATCCCGCAGTTTGCGGTGCGGATGCACCGGCTGGCGAAAGGCTCTCCCTCGGGCGCGATCGATTTCCCGATTCGTGGCGACGGAACGGCAATGCGGGCATTCATTTCGATCGAAAACTTCACGCAAGGGGTGATGCGGGTCGTGGAAGCCGGCGAGCACCTCGGGATCTACCACGTCGGCACCAGGCTCGAAATCTCGGTCGCCGACCTCGTGCAGCGTGTGGCCGCCTGTTTCGGCCGTGAGGCGCGGGTCGTGCCGGGGCCGCCCGTACCCGGGGAGACGAGCCGCCGCTGTCCCGACATCCACCGCCTCGAGGGGCTCGGCTTCCGACCCGCGGGGGATTTTGACGCGGCTTTGACGCGAACCGTCCGCTGGTACGCTGATCATGCCGATGAGGCGCCCGCGCATCTCGCGGGCACGGCGGCAAGGAACGTGGGATGAAATCGTCTTTGAAACTCGCCGCCGGAACCGGCGGAAGCGTGGTTGTCACGCACTGCCAGGTGTGCGACTCGACCGATCTCGAGCGGATCGTGTTTCTCGGGTTCCTGCCGCCCGTGAATCAGATGCGGACACAGGGCACCACTCCGCACGAGCAGCCCGCCTATCCGGCACTCCTGCTGCGGTGCCGCAAGTGCCAGCTCGTGCAGCTCGGCCTCGTCGTCGACCCCGCGATCCTCTTCCCGCCGGAGTATCCCTACAGTTCCGGAACCACGAAAATTCTGCGGGAAAATTTTGCGGAACTGTATGTCGATTCGCAGCGGGTCAAGAAACTCGCGCCGACCGATCTCGTTGTCGACGTCGGCTCCAACGACGGCACGCTGCTCTCGAACTTCACGGCCCACCGCGTGATGGGCATCGAGCCCTCCGACATGGGCAAATTGGCGGCCTCGCGTGGCATCCCCACGCACATCGCCTATTTCGGTCCCGTTGCCGCCGCCGCCGTTCGCGGGGAGCATGGCCCGGCCGCGATTGTCACCGCGACCAACGTGTTCGCCCACATCGAGAACGTGCACGAGATCGTGTCGAGCATCGTGTCGATGCTCGACGAGAAGGGCGTGTTCATCTCCGAGTCGCACTACCTCCTCGACCTCGTCGAGACGCTTCAATACGACACGATCTATCACGAGCATCTGCGGTACTACAGCCTGCACGCCCTCCGATACCTGCTGGGGATGCACGGTCTCGAGATCGTGCGGGTGAAGAGAATCCCGACGCATGGTGGTTCGATCCGGGTGTATGCCGCCCGGCCCGGCACGTTCCCCGTGGATGCCTCGGTGCAGGAGACGCTCGAGGCCGAGCGGAAGTTCGGCCTGCTGGGGAGTGACGCCTTCGTCGCCTTCAAGAAACGGGTGACGAACTCGAAACTCGAGATCATGTCTTTGCTGAAGGGCCTCAAGGAAAAAGGCAAGCGGATCGTGGGCATCGGCGCGCCGTCACGGGCGAGCACGCTCGTGAACTTCCTGGCCATCGACGACGGCATCCTCGACGCCGTGCTCGAGGTGCCGGGATCGTACAAGGTCGGCAAGTACATGCCCGGCACGCTCATCCCGGTGGTCGACGAAAGCATGCTCTTCAGCGCACAGCCGGACTACGCGATGTTGCTGTCGTGGCACATCGCGGACGAACTCATCCCGAAGCTCAAGGCGAAGGGATACAAGGGCGGCTTCATCGTGCCGCTGCCCACGGCAAGAATCGTCGAGTGATCGGGCGGACCGTGTCCGCGAGGCGTGCTCAATGTCGCAGGCAAAGCCCCGCATCGGGCTCCTCACAGGCGGCGGCGATTGCCCCGGGCTGAATGCGGTGATCCGGGCGGCCGTGAAGAGCGCTCTGCGGCTTGGGTACGACTGCGTGGGGTTTCTCAAGGGCTACGAGGGCCTCGTGGACCCCGTGGCCTACATGCCGCTCGACCTTCAGAACACCGCCAACATTCTCCTGCAGGGCGGCACGATCCTCGGCTCCACGAACAAGGGACGGTTTTCCGCGCTCGTGGGTGAGGGCACACGGGTGCGGATCGATCCAGGCCTTCTGTCCGCCGCCGGCGAGACGGTACGGCAGCTCGGGATCTCGGGGCTCGTCTGCATCGGCGGCGACGGGTCGCTCGCCATCGCTCAGCAACTCCACGAGCACGGCATCCCCGTCGTGGGCGTGCCCAAGACGATCGACAACGATCTCAGCCGCACGGCCTTCACGTTTGGCTTCGATTCCGCCGTGGCCTGTGCCACCGATGCCCTCGACCGGCTCCACACCACCGCCGCCAGCCACGAGCGGATCATGGTGCTCGAGGTGATGGGCCGCCACGCCGGCTGGATCGCCCTGCACGCTGGGATCGCGGGCGGCGGCGACGTGATCCTGATCCCGGAGATTCCCTGGACGTTCGA
>RFPF01000105.1 GCA_009926295.1 Planctomycetia bacterium | reverse complement strand
GATCGAGCGGCACAAATACTGGCCGCCGGTCGGCCGCGTCGACAACGTCCATGGCGACCGCAACCTGTTCTGCAGTTGCGTGCCCGTTTCGGCCTGGCACGAGTAGCGAGGCGGGCTTGCAGTGAAGGTCGCTGACCGGCCTCCACGATGAAAACTGGTTCCATCAGTGGGGGCAGGTCAGAACAGCGAATGGACCTGCGGAGAGCACTGGACCGCCGATTGCTGTTCGCCGACGGCGCCGTGGCGTTCATCTCAGATTCCGTGAGCAACACCGTGACGGGGCAGTTGAGCAACCGCTGCGACCGCGGTCCGCGCGTCGTCGATGTCTCGCGATATTGACCACGGGAGATATACGTGTGATGCACACGAAAAACGGCATGCGTTCGTCGGGCTCGTCGACCGTGGCCCCTAGGCGGCCGGACGTTGTCGCTGCAGACGGGCCTGGTGCCTGCGAATCATCTCGACCGGGTAGTCGGTGTGCCGCTGCAGCCAGTCGTACACGCGGCTGATTCGCATGCCGTAGGGGTTGCGGGAGAACAGGTCGACCTTCACGAAGGGCACGCCGCTTTCGAGCATCGCCTTCCAGTGAAGGTGCGTCGGGTTGCTCGGCCCTCGCCGCACGGCCCGGCGGTACAGCCGCGCGAGCGCGAGCCTCGGAGGCCAGCGTACGAGGTTGGCCACGTGTTCGCTCACCGGGATGCCCTCGATCCGGCGTGCGTCGAAAATCGCATCCACGGGAACACCGGCGGCCAGGCATCGCTCCATCCACGCAAGCTCGTAGGCTTCGATCACCATGCCCTTGTCGGTAAACGGAATGACATCCTCCCAGAGCGCCTGACCGAGCTGGGATGTCAGCAGCCACTGCGACATCGCCATGAAATAGGACTGGAGATGAGGCGTGTGGTGCCGGGAAATCGACATTCCCCAGAGGCCGCCGTTCTCGCTGGTCGGCGATTGGAACACACGCTCCATCGGCCAAACCGGCCCGTAGACGCTGCTGTTGGTGAAGATCACCTCGTCAAAGGCATGCGGGGTCAGTGTCTGAAGACCCTCGCGCCAGCTCATGAAATCAAAGCCGATGTTCTCCCTGACCAGGATGTCGTCGGCGACTGCTTCGAGCTGGCGGCTGCGGAGTCGGTAGTTCGTCGTGACGAAGACGATGCGATCCACCGTCGGGCGGTATTGCCGCAGGGCATGAATCACGAACGGATCAACGAAACCGTTGATGTCCCAGTGGGCGTAGATGAGGCAGCGCTTTTTCACGGCTCGCTGCGGGCTCCAATCAGGCTGAGGCGTGTCCTCCGTGATCACGCAGATCACCAGGCGGCACGGTGGCTGCGACTTCTAGCACAATCTTTCGCCACACGCATACCGCTTCTCGTGGAGTTTCGCTGCCCCGCGGCCCATCGTGCCGACCGCCAAGAGCGACCGCTGCAAGGCGGGGCAGTCTGGAGGGCGCAGGCAGGCTGGGCGGAGCCATCTCGGTGGGGCTATTCCGATCCAACTCATGGTCGGCCGCCGGGGCGGCGGACGACCGTAATGGCGTCGCCGAACCGCGGGACACCGATCCGCACTGGCCCGCTGGGCGACTTCCATGCCCACGTCGACTCCTGGCGCTCGACCTCCAGGCCGGCCGCCCGGGCCCACTCCGCGACCTGGGGGGATGACACCGCCGATCGCCACCCGGAGTCGACGTCTGCGGGCGCCGTGTGCCGGCGACACCACCGTATGACGGCATCCGCAAGCACGCGTACCCGCTTCTTTTGAGCCCCCGCATGGTGCAGCACGGCCACCCCACCCGGTCGGAGCACGCGGGCGATTTCGGCCATGTAGCGGGCACACTGCTCCGGCGCCACATGCACCAGGCAGTCGTAACTCCACAGCGCGTCCACACGCCCGGTCAGGTCGGGAGGCAGTTCAGCCTCCTGCACGACGAAGGTTTGCAGACGCCCCCGGCCCGCGAGCCGCTCTCGGCAGACGTCAAGACAGTTCGGCGACAGGTCACACAGCACGAGAAGCCCAGCGCGGTCGACGAGCCAATCCGACCACCTCCCATGCCCCGGCCCGATCTCGAGAATCGTGCCACCGTGTGGAAACAACGACTGATACCGGTCGATCATGCCCGCTTTCCAAGAGTCGTATGCGATACCGCACCGCCGAGCCTGCCCGTCCCACTCGTCGCCGCCTGCGGGCCATCGATGCTGCACGTCCCACTGGGCGAGGTTGTCGCCAACGGTGTGGCTGCCTCCGGCCCCGGCGCCCGCACGTGCAGCTTGCATGGCCCGCACCCGCGCCTCCGCGGCTCGTCGCCACTGGTGCACCGGCTCACCGAAGCGGCTCTCCAGGTCGATGATCTGTGGCAGCCAGCGTTGTGACAGTTCGGCCTTCAATTCGGCCAGATCCGGCCACGGCCCCAGTGACGTTTCGGCGTTACGGTGGCCGTTCGCCGCCGTGATGATCGACTCTGGTTCATCCGGCACGGGGATCCCTACAAAGCCACAGGTCCGCTCGAGAACGAGGAGCGGATCACGGACGAGATCGTCGAAAAACAGGATGAGCAGGTGGTCGGGGCTCAGGTGCCGTTCCCAGAGCCGCAGTGTGCGGAGGTAATCGGTGCGGAGCACATTGTCGTCCGCAGCGCACGCGTCGCGCAGTTGGGCCACGCTTGGCCGCGTGACTCCCGCCCGCCGCAGTCGATGCCGGGCACCCGACAGCGCACGCGTGACCGGATCCCGCAGCACGAAGATCACCTTCACGTCGGGCATCATGCCGACGATGTCAGCGACGTCGCATTCGCCCAGCGTCGCATAGGCGGGCGTAAAGTCACACACCACGCGATCCGCGGGTGCGCCCTCGAAGGTCGCCGCATAATCCTCCCACGAGCGGCCGGTCGGAAATCCGTGACGCACCGCCCGTCGCACCGCATCGTCACGTCCGGGCCCCGGCTCGGCCGTCCGGATCAGCCCGATCGCCTGCTCCTGCCGAAAACGCCCGATGGCTGGATCGGCACCGTCCCAGTCGAAATGGTGGTATTCCTTGATCCCGCTCGTCCAGGTCTTCGCATGCCCGGACAAGGCCGCATGCAGCCAGGTCGTGCCGGACCGCTGCGCACCGATGCAGAGGACATCGGGCAGCCTCGGCGTTGTCGCAAGACCGCCGATTGCCGCGACATCATCGGCGAGACGTATCACCTCGGTGCGGCCGGGGAGCGGCCGCACCGGTCCCGTGGTCGCGGCGACACCGAGGCCGAGCACGGGTTCGCGGGCATTGAGCAAGACCGTGACCGATTCCCCGGCGCGAGCCCTGAACGGCGCTGCCTGCCCGCGGCTGAACCCGGCCGCCGTGCGACTGTAAAAGAGCCACGTCGCTCCGATGCTCTCCCGTGGAGGCTGGAAGCGGAGCAGATAGAGCCCCGACGGCAGGACAGGCGTCGCGGCTCCGTGACGATCCCCGGAAGTCGCGTCGGGCATGACGAATCTCGGGCCATCACGGGAGTCGACGGCGGCCCACCACTCGACCTGACGCATTTCGCAGGAGAACGGTGGCAGCGGACGAGGGTTTGGCCAGTTGCGGACATGCTCTTCGAAGCGCAGGTGGTCGATCTGCGGCGAATTCGGGACGCTGTCGCCATGCTCCCGACGGTGCCAGTTCGCGAGGCTCTCGGGGAGCACGTCGATCACATGCCTGGCTGCGACCCGTCGATTGAACAGCCAATCACCCAGTGCCGGCAGGCCCTCGTGATATGGCCCCGCCTCCTCGTAGAGACTCCTGCGGAAGAGGAAGGCGATCGGAGGGAAAAGGTTGCTCGCCGCCAGGTCGGTGGCGGTGATGCGCGATATCCAGGGTCCGAAGTCCGTCGTCCATCGCCGCACGCACTCCTGTGTTTTCCACGTCTCTCCCACGATGCGGCTGCGGCATGCCACGGCCTGGCAGCCGGCGTCGTGCAACCACGACACCATGCGTTCGAGGAACTCGGGGTTCCAGGTGTCGTCGTCGTCGTGGATCGCGATGAAATCTCCAGGTGCTGCGGCGATTCCCGCGTTGCTCGCCGCTTCCATGCCGAGGCATCGTTCGTGATGCAAAATCCCGATCCGGCCTTCGAACAGGTGCCGGTATGGCGCGACCGCGCGCTCCACGACGCCACGCGGGCCGCCGTCGTTCACGATCTGGAGGAACCAGTTTCGATAGGTCTGGCACAGAACGCTGCGGAGGCCCCTGGACAGCACGTGCGGTCGCCACCGGGTTCGCATCACGATCAGCACGCGCCCCTTGTCAACCGGCGGGCCGGGGTCGGGCCGGAAGTCCACACAGGACGGCACACCGGCGTTGTCGGAATCGGCGTGCCGACGATGGTGCCAAAGGGCCTCGTCCACGAGTGCCGCCGCCACCGGTGCACGGTTGCCGGCATCGGTCAAGCCGCAGAAGGCCCCAATCTCCCCGAACACGGCGATGGGTTCCCGTACGAGCATGGCATGCCGGATCGTGAGCATTTCCAGGCCGGCGGAATCGCGATCGATGCTCCGCTGATGGTCGTTCCACATCTGCGTGGCCCGATCGTGCGGGATGCCGTCGCGGACGGCGAGCGACGCCGCCACGTCGTCGGCGTTGCGCACGATCCGCACGATTGTCAGCCGCGCGTCGAGACGCCGGGCGACGTCGCGCCACAGCGGAATCAGCAGGCTCGTGCGCGGATCCTTGACGACCCAGTGGCCACGGCGACAGAGTTCGGTCGTGGCAAGCGCCGTGAACTGCCCGATGGTCGCGATCGTGTCGGGCCACTCCAGCCAGCGTGGCGGCAGCGGACCAGGCGACGCATGCCATTCGCGACCCAGGCTCACGAGCAGTCGCTCTTGCGCCCGCCAGACGTCGGCATGCTCCCAGTGACCGTGCGGATTGGCCGGATGGGGCTCGGTGTCAACCCGGTCTCCGAGGTTGAGCCCCATCGCGTGCAGGCCACGCGCCACCAGCGACGTGCCCGAGCGGTGCATGCCCGTCAGGAGGATGATCGTGGGTTGGCTGTGATCGTTGCATCCCATGCGCGGCGGTGATAACGAATGGCTTCGACCTCCATCTACACCAGTTCCTTGTCGGCAACCTCCGGGCAAGTGCGCTTATGCGGTCTGTCGGATACCGGTGGTTGTGTCTGGCTCACAGTATGCATGGACGCGTCGCCTTATGGTGGGAGCGTTTCGGTCGTTCCGAACGGCCTGGCATGGCGGCGGCATGGGCCATGGCCCTGCCGCCATGACGGCACTCGCCATCAGGAATGTCGGCCGGCCAGGTCCTATTTCCCATGCACTGCCGATCATCATCCAACGGTCACCGTGCGGGGGTGCCTGAATACCGACCGTTGGATCATGCTCGGAAAGGCGCCCCGCGGCGGTCGCGACGTCGTGGTTTTGCTGAACCGCACACCGAAGTACGCGGTGATGCTGCCGCAGATCGTGTCGGGCATCGACCTGATCTCACGAGCGCTCGGCATCGGGGCGGAGGTCGTGCGGGACGCCCTCTATCTGCACCGCACAGGAAAGCGGCCGCCGGGCCGGATCGACGGACGTCGTCGTCGGCCGCGTAAGCCGGGGCAGCCGTTCGTGCCGAGGTACAAGCAGATTGCGGCGGAGGTGGATCGCCGTAGGAAAGCCGGGGAGGGGTTCGACCGGCTGGCCCGGGAGATGAAGGTCAGCCGCGGCACGGTCTTGCGGGCCTACGATTTCGCGAACCGCGACGAGGCCGCCGCCGCGGCCCGCGAGGGCCGAAAGCCGACGCGTCCTCCCTACACGTGGAGCGAGGAATCCCGGGCCGCAAAACGCAAGCCGCGGGGGGCGTGACTGCAGTTGGAGCCTGTGGCGCCTGCAGCAGCGTGCGCCACAGGCCTCCTGACCGAGACATCGCCCGGATTGAGGCAGCAGTTGAGCGGGGGGGCTCTGGTGAGAGTCGCTCGCGTCGGCCTTGTCGCAGCACTAGTGTACGGGCGAACACTTCTCTCGTCCATGCCCCGGTGCGCCCATGGTCGCCGTCCTGGCAGCGTCGCCGACGCGGTCCAAAGTCCGCCCGCACGTCGGCACTGCGAGTTCCCGCCGCTACGAGCGACGCCGACCGGAGAAGACGCCGCTCTACAAGGTCGTCGCAGAGCACCTTGAAGGCTGGCTCGAGAATCGGGCGGTCGCTGAGCAGCCCGTTTCGGCGCACGTCGAACGGGAGCTGCGGTCATACCTCACTTGCGGCATCCTCTGCTTCGGATTCGGTAGGGCACGCTGTGCGTCGTGCGGGCAGGGTTTTGTCGTGGCCTTCTCGTGCAAGGGCAGGGGTGTCTGTCCGTCTTGCAATGGCCGCCGAATGGCGCAGGCAGCTGCGCATCTCGTCGACCGCGTCATTCCCCCGGTGCCCGTGCGGCAGTGGGTGATCTCCGTGCCGAAGCGATTGCGCTGCTTCGTCGCTGACCACCCAAGCGCGGTCGCAGCCCTCACGAGGATCTTCATCGAAGAGATCGAGCGACTGCTTTGTACTGCGGCGGGCTCGACCCGTGCCGGCGACAGGCCGAGCGTAGCTCGCCCGCGACTCGGCGCCGTCTCCTTTCTGCACCGCTTCGGATCGGCGCTCAATCACCATGTGCATCTCCATGCGTGCGCGACCGACGGCGTCTTCGTGCCAACCGGTGACGGGCCGCCGGCGTTCCTGCCGGCCCGGCCGATCACCCAGGCCAATCTGGCCGCGCTCACCGAGAAGGTGCGCCGTCGTGTCGTGCGTTGGTTCCGCATGCAGCGGCTCCTCGACGCCGATGCGGCCGCCGACATGCTCGCTCGAGAGAACAGTGGGTTTTCGGTTGACGCCAGCGTCCGGATCGCGCTCATCGACCGCGACGTGCCGAGCTATTTTCAGGGTCTCGAGCACCTGCTGCGATACTGTGCCCGGCCGCCCTTCGCGCTGGAGCGGCTCTCCGTGATCCGCGGCGAAGACGGCCGCGCGACCAAAGTCCGCTATGTGCTCCCGCGACACAAGGCAGCCAACTGGGTTGGCCCGGGGCGAGGGCGGAAGTCCACGCGGCCGGACGCCAGCGGCGTCGTCGAGCTTTCCCCATTTGAGTTCCTCGACCGGCTCGCTGACCTCGTGCCCCGGCCGCGGAAGCATCGGCACCGGTATCACGGGGTGTTTGCCCCGAATCACAAGCTCAGGTCCGCCGTCACGGCGCTCGCCATCGGGAATGTCGGCAAGCCGCGTGATGCCGCGACTGGTGGGCATGCGGTCAGCGGACATGTGGCGGACGGAGATGTCACCGGCCACGGCTGCGACTCATGCGACAAACTGCCCTCCCACGACACCTCCCGGATCGCTTGGGCCAAACTCATGGCTCGGGTGGGGGAGGAGTTTCCGCTGGAGTGCCCGGGGTGTGGTCGCGACATCCGACTCATCGCGTTCATCACCGATCCGGGGCCGATCCGGAAGATCCTGACACACTTGGGCGAACCGCTCGAACCTCCGCCCGTCTCTCCCGCCCGTGGCCCGCCGGCCGACTGGAGAGAGCTCGTGCAGGTCCACGACGACCGGGCAATCTTTCAGGCGTCGCCCGACGAGCTGCCCGTGATCGACATCCGCAGCCTCTGACGGGATCCCATGCCACGGTGCGGACGGCCCGCGAGAAGAGCGGTTTCAAGGCCGGTCTGCGCCGACGACAAAAATCCGGCCTTGAGCGTGGATAGGAAGCTCCGCGGCGCCTCCACGGTCGGGCCGCATACGGCCCAGCCAGCTCCGGCGGTTGCTCCTCATGATCCGCCCCGCCAGGCCGACGCTTGCCGAAGTGCCATTGGCCGACCTATCCTTTGGAAACTCTTCCCCCACCCGCGCCAGGAGTTTCGCCCAGGCGATCCGTGACGTGTCGTGCGAGCGGGGCTTTTGATTCGGATTCACGTCGCAGCAGCCCCCCGTGCCGCGACCGCCGGCCGCATGCCCACCGGTCACAGCCTCTTGCCGCTTGCCGATGTTCCCGATGGCGAGCGCCGTGACGGCGGGCCTGAGCTTGTGATTCGGCGCAAACACCCCGTGGTAGCGATGCCGGTGCCTCCGCGGCGGCGGCACGAGATCGGCGAGCCGGTCCAAGAACTCAAACGGCGTGAGTTCGACGACGACGCTGGCGCCCGGCCGTGTGGACGTTCGCGAGCGGCCCGGGCCGACCCAGGTGGCGGCCTTGTGCCGCGGCAGCACGTAGCGGACTTTGGTTGCGCGGCCGCTCACGTCGCGGGTCACAGAGAGTCGTTCGAGCGCGAAGGGCGGACGGGCGCAGTATCGCAGCAGGTGTTCGAGACTCTTGAAGAAGCTCGGCACATCACGGTCGCTGAGTGCGATCCGCACACTCGCGTCGATGGAAAACCCGCTGTTCTCCCAGCGGAGCATGTCGGCGGCCGCCTCGGCGTCGAGGAGGCGGGTACGTCTGAACCAGCGGATCAGGCGACGTCGCGCCCGCTCGGTGAGCGCGGCCAGGTCGGCCGGGTTGATCGGTCGGGCCAACAGGAAACCTGGCGGCGCATCGTTCGCAGACCCGGCAGCAGGCGGCGTGAAGACGCCGTCGATGACGCAGGCGTGGAGATGCACGTGGCGGTTGAGCGATGAGCCGAAGCGGTGCAGGAAGGAGACGGCGCCGAGTCGCGGGCGGGAGGCGGTGGGCGTGTTCACGCCCGTCGTCACGCCTGCGGCAGCGCAGAGCAGCCGCTCGATCTCGGCAAGAAAGATCTTCGTGAGGGCGGCGACTGCCGCCGGGCGGTCGGCGAGGAAGCATCGCAACCGCTTCGGGACGGAGATCACCCACTGCCGCACGGGCACCGGGGGAATGACGCGGTCGACGAGATGCGCAGCTGCCTGCGCCATGTGCCGACCGTTGCACGACGGGCAGACGCCCCGTCCCTTGCAGGAGAACGCGATCACAAACCCCTGGCCGCAGCCCGTGCAGACCGCACGGCCAAAGCCGAAGCAGAGGATGCCGCGCTCGAGATACGCACGGAACTCCTCCTCGACGTAGCCCGGCACGGGCCGCTCCGCCTGGTCGCGCCACTCGAGCCAGCTTGTGAGGTTCTCGGAGATGACCTTGTGGAGCGGAGTCTTCTCGGGGCGGCGACCATGGGCGGAGCAGCCGGTGGACGGGGGATGTG